>WFUI01000021.1 GCA_015485035.1 Mariprofundus sp. | reverse complement strand
CATCATGCAAAATCAGTGATAAATATTTGAGGCCGTCCTGTCCATCGGTCAATGCATGGCGCGGTTCCCGCGATAATTCTTTTTCCAGTTCGTCCATTTCCGATTCGGCTACATAGGGCGGGTTGGAAACAATGGCATGAAACGGACCATCACCGTGCTGTAATGCTGCCAGCATATCACCCTGTCTGAAGGTGATACGACCGCAGGCACCGTGGGTTTCGGCATTGAATCGGGCAATATCCAGTGCCGAAGCGGAAATGTCCGTGGCAACAATGTGTGCATGGGGGTATTCGCAGGCCAGTGTGACGGCGATGCAGCCGGAGCCGGTGCCGATATCACAGAAACGATATCGCCCGTTGCGATTCGGGAAACATTCCAGCACAGCTTCAATCAGATGTTCAGTTTCCGGTCTCGGAATCAGCACATCGGGTGTAACCCGGAAAGCCCGCGACCAGAATTCTTTTTCTCCGGTAATATAAGCCAATGGTTCCCGGTTGGCGCGGCGTTGCAGCAAGATATCAAAAGCGGCGACAATACGTCCCGGCACCTTTTTATTCGCACGGACAATTATATCGGTGCGACTAAGATGCCACACATGCATAAGCAATAACTCGGCATCCAGTCGCGTCGCGTCGCATCCCGCCTGTTTAAGTCGTGCAGCAGCTCGCTGTAGCAGTTCTTTTGTGTTCATCGGTTCTGTTTTCTGCTCCTGGTAGTATTTCCTGAGCCTAACTATCTATTGGTAACTAACCGCTAACTCCTGTCACTCAGGAGCATCAAATGATGAAAGCATGCCCAGTTAAATCGGCGCTTCACTTTTCCCGATCTTATGATGGCGGGAATGATTATAAGCAAAGTGTGATTTCAAGATTTGATAGGCTGGCCGCATAGCGTGGATTATCTACAAGCAGACATCAACTGTCATGCATCCGGGTACTTAAGCCATTGCATGAGAAGATGCATGCAATAACAATTTCATCAGAGAATGTTAGCACATTGTTATGTTCAAAACTGCCCAAACAAGAGCCCCCAAACTGAGAACTCTTGTCCTTGAAGAAACGGGTGAATATTCCCGTTAGCTCATTGAGCCATACATCTCATGGAAGAACCCTGGTGGTGTTGGGCTGAAAAAATTGTTTAATCAGCACTTTATGGGTTGCATTCCATACCTTAATCAATAACGGGTTATGTGTTACATAGGGTGGCGGCGGAGGCACAGCCTTATCACGTTTTATGTACCGTTCGATAAAACGAGTCACACCATTGATATCGGCAAACCGGCATTCATACGGTAGCAACTCCCATGTTGCGTTGGACTGAATCGTAAATCGTCTTACACTGGCGCCCGTGTTTAAATCGAAGATCACAACGCTGAGCGATGCATCAATATAGGGGGTGCCTATCAGTTTTGGTACATTAGCCGATTGTGCCCCACGCAAGTGAGTGAAATAGCGTTTGGCCCCCATGGTAAAGATGCCCTCACCCTGATCAATATATGCACTGCCGCGGAATGCATTATCCTCGTCGAAGCGCAAAACATGCCCATGGCAGATCGTCCTAGCTCCGCGCCGGTGAGCGGATTATAATAAGCAAACACCCTAGATCTGATTTGTGTGTGTCTAACGATATTATTGACATCCGGAGCACCATATCTGTCTACTATTCGTAGGCGAAGTATCCCACTGTCACTGTCAACTTTGCCGTCGCCATTAAAATCCAGATATCCGCGGTCATTGGAATAGCCGAGAGATATCTCCGCATTGGCTGTACCCGATGCATAGGTGATCTTGGCATATGCAGGACTGCCGAGCAGACATATCAATGCGATCACAGCTATATGTGTTATAATTTTCATGATCCCACCTCCCTGTTGCCGACATTCTGAGGCACATAGAAGGTTGCATTTTCTCAATTACACATGAATCTATCATTGGGTGGTACAGTCTTCTATCCACCTGTTAATTACATAGACGATTATTGCGTGTTTGTCAAGCTTTAGTCTTTTCCAATATGAAATGAGTCTGAAACGATCGTTGTTCTATACATCATAAGGGGAGGATTAGCCGGATGAAAGAAAGATCATAAGCACTGAATCAAGTCCGGGGATTTCTGGAGAGGATGCCAGAGATTAACATTCCATTGAGCAACCAGCATGAGTACTACACATAGATCCGGCAGGAGCCGGAACAGTTCAACTACCGTTGTCTCTGGTGTTATAACCGAGGGGTGATGCTACAAATCTGGCCAAGGTGTAGAATTACCCGAGGTAGCAAGTCACCTGCCTTATACATTAACACGTGACCATAGGGCACATCAGGCGATGGCAACCCATCGCAATGGTTTCTGGATCAAATACACGCGCGAAGACAGATTCAGGCCAGTAACAGTGGATGGATAATAACGGGTGTGACTACGACTGTGCTGCGAGCAGTTCGGCCTGATGATGGGTGAGCAACGCATCAATCAGCTCGCCCATATCGCCATTGATAATCTGATCCAGTTTGTACAGGGTCAGATTGATGCGGTGGTCGGTAATGCGCCCCTGTGGAAAATTATAGGTGCGAATGCGTTCCGAACGATCACCCGAGCCGACCATACCCTTGCGTGCTTCGGCCCGCTCGGCATCGGCCTCGGACTGTTCCTTGTTGAACAGACGTGCCTGCAGCACTTTCATGGCCTGTGCCTTGTTTTTGTGCTGACTGGCCTGATCCTGACAGGTGACCACGATACCGCTGGGCAGATGGGTAAGACGGACCGCTGATTCGGTTTTATTGACATGCTGGCCGCCGGCGCCGGAGGCACGGTATACATCAATGCGCAAATCCTCGCTGCGAATATTGACATCCACCTCTTCGGCTACGGGAAGCACGGCAACAGTACATGCAGAAGTATGAATACGGCCACCGGATTCGGTTTCCGGCACACGCTGGACGCGGTGTACGCCGGATTCAAACTTGAAGCGGGAAAACACACCCTGACCGCTTATCTGGGCAATCACTTCCTTATAGCCGCCAATGCCGGTGTCACTGGCCGACAGAATTTCCACCTTGAAGCCCTGTGTTTCGGCATAGCGGCAATACATACGGAACAGGTCGGCGGCGAACAGGGCTGCTTCATCACCACCTGTACCGGCCCGGATTTCCAGAATGACATCACGCCCGTCATTCGGATCTTTGGGCAACAGCAGCAGATTCAGGCGCGATTCACTGGCTGCGAGTGCCTGTTTTAACTCGGCAATCTCTGCTTCGGCCAGTTCGCGCAGCTCGGCATCGCAATCCGGGTCGGCAGCCATATCACGGTTATCCTGCAATTGCTGTTTCAGTTCCAGATAACGTGTTGCCTCTTCAGCAACCGGTTCAATTTCGGAAAATTCGCGGGATAATCTGGTATAGCGCTGGTTGTCGGATGTGACATCGGGGTCGGCCAGCATGACGGTGATTTCTTCACGCCGCCTGAGAATATTATCCAGACGAGTGTTCATTATGCCCCTTTCTCAAGGATTTGATTGAGTCGGATTCATTCGACGGGGACTCGATATCGAACAGACGCGTGGCAGCACCCATCAGCAAATCACCTTCAATATCATCCGGCAGCTTTTTCAGTGTACTGAGTGTCGGGTGCATATAACGTTTCATCAGTGCCTTGCTGAATCGCTCCACCGCCTCGATCTGGCTGGTATCGAAGTCTTTCATATAGCGCAGCGCCTTTTCCATTTCTTCACGGCGCCGGGTTTCCATCTGTTGCTGGATACTGCGAATCAGCGGTACCGATTCGAGCGATTTCAGCCAGCGCTGGAACTGGATGGATTCCTCAGCAATGATATTTCCGGCCAGCTGTGCTTCCTGCTCGCGGTGTTCAACATTGCCCTGTACGACCTGCTGTAAATCATCAATATCGTAGAGATAGGCACCATCAATATCGCCGATGCGCGGGTCGATATCACGGGGTACTGCGATATCAACGAGGAACATCGGTTTGCTACGACGTTTTTTCATGGCGGCTTCCACAGCATCGGGAAGCAGTACAAAGGTGCTGGCGCCGGTGCTGGAGAGCACAATGTCGGCGGCATCCAGGTAATCCGTCAACTGATCCATGGTCAGGGCATGGCCTTCAAATTCCATGGCCAGATTCCGGGCGCGTTTCAGTGTCCGGTTGGCGACCAGAATATCGGTACAGCCGTTTCCTCTGAGATGGCGGGCAGCCAGTTCCGCCATTTCTCCGGCTCCCATAAGTAATACGGTTTTACCGGCCAGGTCGCCGAAAATGTGACGTGCCAGTTCAACAGCACAGGAGGAAATATTAACCGCCTGTTTGCCGATTCCGGTTTCACTGCGGGCACGTTTGGCGGCGGCAAAGGTGGATTGATACAGTCGGTGCAGGACATGCCCGGCACTGCCTGCCGCCAGGGCATGTTCATACGATGCTTTTACCTGACCGAGAATCTGGGGTTCGCCGAGCACCAGTGAATCCAGGCCGGAAGCAACGGAGAACAGATGTTTAATGGCATCATCCGTGTTGTAGGAGTAAAGATGCTCACACACGTCTTCCATGTCCATACCTGCTTTAGCGGCAAACCATTCGTGTACAGTGGCAATAGCAGCATCGGGATCATGGGTGACTACGGTCATCTCGACCCGGTTACAGGTGGAGAGCAAAGCGGCTTCCCGAATTGCAGGGCATTGGACGCGTTGCTGCAAAATGTCGGCGATTTCATCCTCGCTCACAGCAAGGCGTTCACGCAATTCAACAGGCGCGGTCTTGTGATTCAGTCCAATATGGCAAATGCGCATGGCGCGAACCTAGCGATTTACAGTGACAGGGTACAGATCTCCGTCTTCCTGTAGATCCAGTGGTATCGGTATGCTGAGTTCGGCATCGGCAAACAGCCGGGCATCCACTCTGCCCTTGTGCCCCAGCTCAAGTAACAGGTAGCAGGCGGGGGGCTGTGCGTGAATCTTTTGCACCAGTTCGGTCAGCTTGCGAATTCGCTCAGAGTCGGCATCACATGCCTCCCCGGTCGATATATATATGCCGGCAAACGGGTGAGGGCCGAGAAAATCCGCAATGGAATGATCAGCATTATGTGACGTTTCCGTGACAGCAAGGCGTTTTTCAATCATATTGCCGCCGCCCGCAAGCAACCCCTGACAGCAGGGTTGCCTTCCGGAGATGGCATCGTGAAGCAGTTCCTGCATGCAATGTCGCTGAATGGAAAGTGTCTGTAACGGTGGGTAAGTGTTTTGCATGCTGCAAGCATAAAACCTTGCAGGGTCCCGTCAATGAAGGCTTGAAACGCTTGATTGATGTGAGGGGGGTTACAGAAAGACCGCTGTATTTTAAACGATTATTTTTGCCATGGAGGCTTGAGCAGGTGAACAAGAAGATATCTGTATCCACGTCATGCGGGAGAGTTGGTCTGGAAATGAATCACAAACTGTTTGCGACCGGTATTTTTCTGGTCGCCGGGCTGACTGTCTTTGGTATATGGGGTACTTACAGTGTTTATCAGAGTGAGCATCTTTCTGCACTATTGAAGCAAACCAGAGCAGAGCTGGCGTATAGCCATATGACTGAACAGTCGCATCTCGCAGATTTGAATCGCCAGCTGCAGGCAGAACAGGATAAACTGGCAGTATATGCCCGCACAGTGGGCCAGATGCAGGCCCGCATGAGTCGGCTGGATGCATTGGGCGCCCGTCTGGTAGATGTTGCAGCACTGGATAAATCGGAATTTGATTTTGGTCTGAAGCCGGCTTTTGGCGGGCATCGTTCGCAGCTGCCCGTGGTTCTTGATGCTGAAGCTGTTCTGGATAACCAGCTGTCCGCGATAGATGAACGCTTGAAACAACTGGATGTACAACTGGCTTCTGTCGATTACCTGATGGAAAAGCAACAAACGCTGGACAAGGCCCGTCCACATGACTGGCCGACAGAAGGTGGATGGATCAGTTCACATTTTGGGCCACGTATTGATCCGTTTACCGGTGCAGCGGCTTATCATTATGGGGTGGATATTGCCAATCACTATGGGGCTCCGGTCAGAGCTGCCAGTCGCGGTGTAGTTACCTTTGCCGACAAAATGGAAGACTTCGGCTATGTGGTCGACGTCGAACATGGCTACGGATATAAAACGCGTTATGCCCATATGTCCAGCCTGACAGTCAAGGTCGGAGATGTTGTGAATGACGATCAGGAGCTTGGCCGGATCGGATCGACCGGGCATTCAACCGGACCACACCTGCATTATGAAGTCAGTCGTTACGGCAAGCTGGTCAATCCCGGCACATTCCTGCCACGCAGCTGATTACCGGGGCATTGGCATGCCATGCCGGTGCAGCAGCAGTTTTTTGCGATATTCTTCCGGATCCTTGGTTTGCGTTATGGCACCGCCACGCGGGAAAAGGGCATCGTACAGGCGCGAGACCCAGAAACGCAGTGCCGCCAGTCTGAGCAGTAACGGCAATGCCGCATGCTCGTCTTCCTCCAGTGGACGCACCGATTCGTAACCATTCAGAAAGGCTCCGGTTCTGGACTGATCCTGATCTGTCAGCAGGATGGCCTGTGCATTGATCGATATGGCAATATCCATGACATAGGCAGCATCATGGGCATAGTAGAAATCGATGATGCCGGATACCTGATCACCCTCGAACAGGATATTATCAACAAACAGATCGCCGTGAATAACGCCGGAGGGCAATGAATCCCAGGCGCAGGATTGCTGGAAGTCCAGTTCATCAGACAACAGGTCGGCGGCATCATGCCCGTATATATCGGCTGTTTTATCCAGCACCGCGTCAATTTTCTCCGCCAGCCAGATGGTTCCGGTCGGGTTGCTTCGGCGTGTTTCAAAATCAGCACCGGCCAGGTGCAGCCGGGCCAGAGCCCGTCCGGAAGCGGTGAGCTGGGTTTCAGTAAGTGTATCCAGTATTTTTCCCGGCAGGCATGAGACGATACAGCCCTGTTTGCCCTGAACCTCGAACAGCAATGAGCCGTCCCTGCGCTGCATGACATCAGGACAGGCCAGTCCATTGGCGGCCAGATGTTTCATCAGATGCATGAAATACGGCAGCTCTGATGCATCCATGCGCTCAAAAACCGTCAGCACATAGCGTCCGGCATCTTCACCCTGTGTGTGAATAAAAAAGTTGCTGTTTTCAATGCCGGCGGCAATACCTTCAAAAGCAGAGAGGGTGCCAAGGCTGTAATCAGCAAGGATGGCGCTGATATCAGCGTGTGTAAGCTCGGTATAGACAGACATGGTGCGAAACATAACCGCCGGCGGCGGTTAGACATAGCCCTGATTGGTATTTTTTCGATAAGTCACAAGGCATTGTTCGGCCAGCTTTCAACCGTTAGCGTTCGCGGCTCTTCTTTGGCAAAAAATGCGGCAGGTAAACTATGGATAAAATTATCATTCAGGGCGGCGTGCCGTTATCCGGCAGTATTGAAGCCAGTGGCGCGAAAAATGCGGCCCTGCCGCTGCTCGCAGCGGCTATTCTGGTTGATGGCCCCGTGACTTACCGTCGCATTCCGCATTTGCGCGATATTTCAACGATGATGACACTGCTGGCATGGCAGGGGGCGGATGTTGAATATGATGATCAGCATTGTTTGCATGTGGATACGCGTCCGGCCAGTAAATCCGAGGCACCGTATGAACTGGTGAAGACCATGCGTGCCTCTTCGCTGGTACTGGGCCCGTTACTGGCCCGTTTCGGTCAGGCCCGGGTGAGTTTGCCCGGCGGTTGTGCTATCGGTGCCCGGCCGATTGATATGCATCTGAAAGGCCTGGAAGCGATGGGCGCAAGCATTGAAGTGGAACAGGGTGATATTGTAGCCCGGGCTGACAAAGGATTGACGGGGGCCGTTATCTCGTTTGATCAGGTCACGGTCACCGGTACAGAGAATCTGATGATGGCTGCCGTGCTGGCAAAAGGCACGACTGTTCTGGATAACGCGGCCCGGGAACCGGAGATTGTCAATCTGGCCGAATCATTACGTGGCCTTGGCGCCGATATTGAAGGCGATGGCACGAATCGCATTGTGATTCAGGGCGTGGAACGACTGGAAGCCGGTGAGATGACGACCATTGCCGACCGGATTGAAACGGCCACCTATCTGGCCGCGGGTCTGATTACCGGTGGTGATGTGACTGTGACGAATGTCGATCCGCATGCGCTTGAAGCCTTTCTGGCCAGAGTAAAAGATACGGGTGCAATGGTTGAATGCGGACCGGATTTTGTGCGTTGCAAGGCACAGGGGCGCTTAAAGGCCGTGGATATACATACACTGCCGCACCCGGGCTTCCCGACTGATCTGCAGGCCCAGTTTATGGCCATGATGACGCTGGCCGAAGGTACCAGTGTGGTCCGGGAAACCATTTTTGAGAATCGTTTTATGCATGTGCAGGAACTGGCCCGCATGGGGGCGGACATCAGTCTGGATGGCAATACGGCGGTGGTACATGGCTGTGAGCGTATTTCCGGTGCGCCGGTGATGGCGACCGATTTGCGTGCATCGGCTTCGCTGGTGCTGGCAGGCCTTGCCGCGGAAGGTGAAACGACCGTATCGCGTGTTTACCACATTGATCGCGGTTACGAGCGCATTGAAGAAAAGCTGGGTAAGCTTGGTGCCCGGATTGAACGACACAGTATCAGTGAAAACTGGATGAAGGGAGCACAACTGAATGCCTGAACTCGGCCGTGATTCAAAACCGTTAACCATTGCCCTGTCCAAAGGACGGCTTCTGGATCAGACACTGCCATTGCTGGCTGCTGCAGGCCTGAATCCGGCTGAAGATGTACAGAAAACACGCAAGCTTATGGTGAACGGTGATATGGATGGGCAGGAGATCCGGTTCCTGATTATCCGGGCTGCCGATGTTTGCACCTATGTCGAGCAGGGCGCTGCCGATCTCGGTATCGCAGGGCGTGATTCGCTGCTGGAGTATCGACCCCGTGTGTATGAACCTCTGGATCTGAATATCGGCCGTTGCCGGCTGTGTGTGTGCGGGCCGGAGGCACTGGTCAATGCCGGTCCGCCAGAGCGCGGTAGTCGTATCCGCGTGGCTACCAAGTATGATCATCTGGCGACGGAGTATTTTCTGTCTCAGGGTGTACAGGCCGAGATTATTCATCTGTACGGTTCGATGGAACTGGCACCGCTGGTGGGAATGGCCGAGCGCATTGTTGATCTGGTCGAAACCGGAGGCACATTGAAAGCCAATGGTCTGATTGAAGAGACAACGCTGTTCGATATTTCCAGCCGTTTGATTGCCAATCCGGCCAGCTTTGCCACGCGCAGGCAGCAGATTCAGCCGATGATTGAGCGTTTGCGACAGGCTGTCGGGAAAAACGGTAAATAACATTTAAAAACAATGACCACGAAGTAGCCGGAGAAAGAATCGAAATATGGCCGAATTTTATATTTTTTTCTCCGGATTCTCTGTGGTAAACGATTAAAAAGCGGGAAAATATCATGAGCAAGATTCTACGACTGGATTCACAACAGAGCGGCTTTGCCGATAAACTCGATGCATTGCTGTCACGCGAGGCCGATACCGGCGTTGATGTGCAGAGTCTGGTGGCCGGCATACTCGCTGATGTGAAAACACGCGGCAATGCGGCGCTGTGTGAATATACCGAACGTTTTGACGGCTGGGCCTGTACCGGGGGAACGATTGAAATCACCCCCGAACGTATGCTGGAAGCATGGAACAATGTTTCCGAAATGGATCGGGATTCGTTGCAACTGGCGGCTGATCGTATTCGCGCCTACCACGAACACCAGCACCAGGATGACTGGGAATATACCGACGATATCGGTATGACACTGGGGCAGCGTATCACACCGCTGGATCGGGTGGGTCTGTATGTGCCCGGTGGCAAGGCGGCCTATCCGTCTTCGGTATTGATGAATGCCGTGCCGGCGCAGGTGGCCGGTGTGCAAGAGATTGTCATGGTGGTACCGACGCCCGGTGGTGAAATAAATGAGCTGGTACTGGCTGCGGCCCACGTATCCGGTGTGCAGCGCGGTTTTGCTGTGGGCGGGGCGCAGGCTGTGGCGGCACTGGCCTACGGCACCGAAACGATTCCGGCAGTGGATAAAATTGTCGGGCCGGGCAACAAGTTTGTGGCTGCGGCCAAGCGGCAGGTATTCGGTACCTGCGGCATCGATATGATTGCCGGACCGTCTGAAATTGTTGTGGTGGCCGATGGCGGTAACCCGAGCTGGATCGCAGCCGACTTCCTGTCGCAGGCCGAACATGATGAGGCGGCCCAGAGCATTCTGATTTCCACCGATAAACATCTGCTGGATCAGGTGGCAGCCTCGATCGAGGCGCATCTGGCCGTATTGCCGCGCGCGGAAATTGCACGTGCATCGGTTGAAACGCATGGTGCGCTGATTCATGTCGCCGACTGGCAGGAAGCTGCTGATGTGGTCAATGTAATTGCTCCGGAACATCTCGAACTGGCACTGGAAAATCCGGATGATATTTTGCCGGCCATCAGGCATGCCGGGGCAATCTTTATCGGTCATTTTGTACCGGAAGCGCTGGGCGATTATATCGCCGGGCCCAATCATGTCCTGCCGACCAATCGGACAGCGCGTTTTTCAAGCCCGCTGGGTGTATACGATTTCCAGAAGCGCAGCAGCCTGATCCGGGCCACGCGTGAGGCGGTTGAGGAAATCGGCCCTGCGGCAGCGCATCTGGCTCACCGTGAAGGTCTGCAGGCCCATGCCCTGACGCTGGAACTGCGTTTGAAAGGTGACAGCTGATGATACACAGCTGTTTTCAGGGCAATGCCCTAACCGGATGTGCGGCGGATGAACGAAGCGAACCCGCAAGCGAAACAAAACCAGATTTTTGCGCAGCGTTGACACGTGAGGGGAGGGGTGCCCCCGAACGGATCAATCAGATATGGATCAATCAGATATGATACGCAGCGATATTAAAGCGTTGTCGGCTTATCATGTGCCGGAGAGCTCCGGTATGATCAAGCTCGATGCCATGGAGAATCCGTTCACGTTGCCGGATACATTGCAGGAACAGTGGTGCCAATGTCTGTCCGGTGTTGCTATCAACCGCTATCCGGATGCCGATATGGCCGGGCTGCGCGGCCAGATTGCCGCCCGTGCCGGCGTCCATGCCGATCAGGTTCTGCTGGGCAACGGTTCGGATGAAATCATTCAGATGATTCTTATGGCCGTCAGAGCCGGTACATGTGTGGTGCCGGCACCGACATTTGTAATGTACGATCTGATTTCGCACTGGCTGCAACGGTCGGTAGCGACCGTGCCGCTGACCGAAGACTTCAGTCTGGATGCGGATCATTTTTTACAGGCCTGCGGGCGTGAAAAGGCGGAAGTCGCATTTCTGGCCTGCCCGAATAATCCGACCGGTAATCTGTGGCCGGAAGAGACTGTACGGAAAATCGCTGAAGGTTTTAACGGTTTGCTGGTTATTGATGAGGCATACGGTCCGTTTGCCGGGCGCGATCACACTCATCTGATTGCCGAAAATGTGATGATATTGCGCACCTTTTCAAAACTGGGCTGGGCCGGTTTGAGGCTGGGTTATCTGATCGGTGAAGCCGGTCCGATCGCGCATCTGAACAAGGTTCGCATGCCCTATAACATCAATGCGCTGACCCAGGCTTCGGCACGGTTTCTGCTGGATCATTTTGATGTATTCGAGCGGCAGGCTGCTGACATCCGGGCTGAGCGCGAGCGCGTGATAACTGCACTGTCAGGCATGAACACGGCTGAAGTGTTCCCGTCACAAACCAATTTTGTACTGATTCGCATACCTGATTCGGACAGCGCATTCGAACAGTTGAAACAGCATGGTATTCTGGTCAAGAATATGAACGGGGCACACAGGCTGCTGGCCAACTGTCTGCGTATTACGATTGGTACAAGCACCGAAAATGACGCAGTGTTGACAGCACTGAAGGAGATTCTGATATGAGTCCTGATACCACACAGCGAGCGGCATCGATCGAGCGCACCACCAGAGAGACATCCATCCGCCTGAGTCTGAATCTGGATGGCCGCGGTCGGGCAAAGCTGCATTCATCGATCCCGTTTCTGGATCATATGCTGGAGCAGATAGCACGCCACGGGCTCATTGATCTGACGGTTGATGCAACCGGAGATCGGGAAATTGATGACCACCACACCGTAGAGGATATCGGCATCTGTCT
>WFUI01000020.1 GCA_015485035.1 Mariprofundus sp. | reverse complement strand
GAGAATAATGCATGCATGCTGTTTTGCAGCAGCAGGCATGTTGCCTTTTTTAGTAGGAAACAATGCCTATGCTGCAGGCGGAATGGTTAGTCCTGCAGCTGCGGCACTACAGCCGGCAGTCGTCAAGACGATCGCACCTTCATTTACGTTTGCCAACACTCACCATGTTATTGCCGGTGTGGCATTGAGGAACAGAGGGAGTGGAACCATTTCCTTGCGCGGGGTGCCTAAAACTGCACAATTGGTTCGTGCATACCTGTATTGGAATTATGCAGACAGGAGAACTGTCGGAAGGGCGTTTAGTATTGCAGAGCTTAACGGGAACCGTGTTCCCGGGCGAAAGGTGGCAGACAACCCGGATTTATGCTGGACTACCCTTGGAACGCATACATACCGGGCAGATATCACTTCACTGATGAGCAGGCGCCCAGTAAATGGGGATTACAGTATTACGTTGACAGGTCCTAGCGCAATATTTACCACTGGTGAAAGTCCTTGGTCAGCAGCAGGGCCTACAACCATGAAAGTCAATGGTGCGCATATTGTAGTACTCTACAGAACAGCAGCTTTGGCCGGTCCGACATATGTCTACGATGCTCTTAACTTTGCGGCATCAACCGGAACGCCGGCCACTTATACGTTGACCCATCCGGCCTTGGTTGGCTTTGGTCAATATTCCATGGCTGGTGCAGATGGACAGCGGGGTGCTGGTCATACCAATACCTCATCAAATGAAGTGGGCAAGTTTAATCTCGTTCAGTTCTCGGGTCCGCCAACTGCAGCAAGTGACTGGGATGGCGCTGCCGGCCTGCCTTTGCCGCAGCTCTATGATGTGCATACGCACCAAGTTTCCTTTGGAGGAGCCTCTACTCTGAATGATGTAGTCTCCTATACCAATACGGGTGACTGCTGGGCTCCGACAACGTTTGTGCTTGATAAATAATTGTAAGGCAGCGCCTTTTGGCGCGCGTAATGCGTACATGAACCCTGCATGCTTAATTGGTGCAGGGTTCATTGTGTTTAGAGTCCCCGATAGGGAGTTTCGAAACCCCTTGTCTTTAGGTGACGGACAGGTAACGTTTTAGGTATGTAGGACTATAAGAGTGGCCGCCATACAGTTTGGGGTTGCAAATACCACTAGGTATGGACGATGAAATATCGATACGAGATACTGACTGGAGATGTAGGAGTCAGGTGTCGGGAGCAGTGCAATATATGAAGGGAAAGAGCTTACATAAGCTGTTATCGGGATATGGACTTGAAGAAGCGTTACTGGGGCCACCGTCTATTAGGAAGATGTTATTGGGTTTGCAGCAGCGGGGATGTGACGGATGAAGTATGGAGAGAGTATATCAAGAATCAAAAGCCACCGGAACCAGATGATGGTTTTGAGGTGGTGTGGTCAGTCGGCGGATGGCCGACCAATCACCGGCTTTAGCCGGTGGTCGTTCACAGGGGAGGCATGCTGAAATAGCGCAAACATTTTCATGGCACTTTTTGTTGCATTATACTACAATTGAAGAGAATTCGAGTTTATGGGGTTACTTAATTATAGAAAGGAAATTCGTTGCACTGAAGCAGGTTTTGAAGGAACACAAGAAAAAGTATAGATAAGTTTGAACTGCCTTTTCAAAATCGATTGAGAGGAGGGATGGTGTTGATGTTGATTCGAATGGTTATGGGACTTAAATTATCAGTTGTTGCGGCCTCCGCATTCTTTATATGTTCTGTTGGTTGTATCACTTCAGAGGCGGCTACTGTCACAAACCCTGTGGTATCCTCAGATATAAGGCATGATGTGTCTGTCCCTCTATATTTAACTCCGCCTTCAAAAAAAACGGTGCAGATAACCCAGCCTCAATTTTTAAAGCGGATTGAGGTTCCAAATCGTATACCTCCTGTTTCGATTCCCCCATATTTGCCAAGATTTCAAGACCCTGCGCTACAGCGCCCGAGTGGTAAAAAAAAATATCAGAGCGCCGTTGCTGCCAATAATATTCCAGTAGTAAGTGTTAATTTTGAAGGAATCAGTAACTTGGCCGATAATGGGCCTGTCACCGGATTTATATTTACGCCACCGGACACTAACGGGGATATAGGGCCGAATCACTATGTTCAAATGACAAATAGCGTCTTCAAGATATGGAGTAAAGCTGGCACACTGCTTTTTGGCGCGGCAGCTAATAACAGTATTTGGGCCGGGTTTGGCGGATTGTGTCAGAGCACAAACCGTGGTGACCCGATTGTGCTCTATGATGATGTGGCTGACCGTTGGATGATCAGTCAATTCGCATTTAATAAAACCGCAGCAGGGCGTCCTATAGGCCCCTATCATGAGTGTATCGCTATTTCCAAAACTGCCGATCCTACGGGGGCATGGTTTCGCTATGACTTTCTTACGCACAATACCAAATTTGATGATTTTCCGAAACTTGGCATCTGGCCGGATGGCTATTATATGTCCGTCAACCAGTTTGATGATTTGACAGGAGGGGCGTTTGCAGGTGTTGGTGTGGCAGCCTTTGAGCGCAGCAAGATGCTTACAGGACAGCCAGCGCGCATGGTGTATTTTGATCTTGCAATATCCGCGCCGGCTCTGGCTAGTATACTGCCTGCCCATGCAGACAGTTCCAGTATGCAACCACCAGTTGGTGCACCAAACTATTTCTTGCACTCTGCTGCAAATCAACTGGAGATATGGCAGTTCCACGTAGATTGGCTCAATCCAAACAATTCCTCATTTACTGGCCCCACTGTGTTGCCGACAGCTCCGTTTAGCTCCACGTTGTGTGCTTCATTTCGAGGGCAGTGTATTGATCAACCTGTAACCGCTGTAAAGCTTGAATATATGGCAGGTAGGCCAATGAATCGTTTTCAGTATCGTAACTTTGGAAATCATGAGACCATGGTGGTTAATCAGACGGTCAATGTTGCAGCAGGCAGGGCAGGAATTCGATGGTATGAATTGCGTAAAACAGGTGCATCTTGGGCTATTGCCCAACAAAGCACATTCAGTCCTGATACTGATCATCGCTGGATGGGAAGTATCGCTATGGATGCAGTCGGCGATATGGCTTTGGGCTACTCAGTATCCAGCACAGTTACAAATCCATCCATCCGTTATACGGGGCGTCTGGCGACAGACCCACTGAATACACTTCAGCCTGAAGCAACAATTATTACAGGTGGAGGGTATCAGACATCTTCTAGTCGCTGGGGGGATTACAGTGCTATGAGCGTTGATCCATCCGATGATTGTACGTTCTGGTACACACAAGAATATTATGCAATACCGGAGTCCATAGCGAAGCCTATTCCCTGGCGAACACGTATTGCATCATTCAAATTTCCCGGTTGCAGAGCGAAATCAATACTGCCCAATGACTTCAATGGTGACCGCAAGAGCGATATTCTATTTCGTCAGATATTAACAGGAAGGAACTACATGATGCTGATGAATGGGCGGGGTATTCTAAGGCAAGGTCTTGTTCGCGGGATGGCAACATCGTGGACAGTGGTAGGAAATGGTGACTACAATGGGGACGGTAACAGTGATATTCTATTCCATCAGGCTTCTACCGGCTGGAACTTCATTAGGTTGATGCGTGGGCGCGCTGTTCTCAGGCAGGGAGGCGTGCGGAGGTTGGGGCCATCGTGGAGTATCGTCGGAAATGGCGACTATAACGGCGATGGCAAGAGTGACATTCTTTTGCGGCAAGCCACGACAGGTCTAAACTACATGATGTTGATGGATGGGCTTGTTGTTCTAAGTGAAGGTAGGGTGCGTCGAATGGGAGTGGCATGGTCGGTAGTTGGAAGTGGTGATTATAATGGAGATGGCAAGTCCGATATTCTGTTCCATCAGAACTCAACCGGTCGGAACTATATGAGATTTATGAATGGGCTTGCTGTGCTTGGCCAGGGCGGGGTCCGTAGGATGGCGGCTGCGTGGACAGTCATAAATACGGATTAGTGTATCTTCTGGAATGTAAGTTTAGTGTCCCTGATAGGGGTCTGAAACCCCTCGCTTTTAGAGGATGGAGAGGTGGCGTTATGAGGTATGCAAGACTATAAGAGTGGCAAGCCATACAGTTTGGGATTGCAAATACCAATTGGTATGGAAGACGAAAAATCGATACGAGATACTGACAGGAGATGTTGGCGTCGGGTGTTGGGAGCTATACGTGAAATAGCCCGCAGCAAAGAGATGATTATCTATGCCGGATCAATTAACCGTAATCATGTACATATGCCGATCGGTATACCTCCGAACTTGTCAGCATCGTGAGCATGCAATATATGAAGGGAAAGAGCTCACATAAGCTGTTATCGGGATATAGACACTCGAAGAAGCGGTACTGGGGGGCAGCT
>WFUI01000019.1 GCA_015485035.1 Mariprofundus sp. | reverse complement strand
TGCATCATGAGGTGTTTTTTGCTGAATCGATGTTCAGCCTTAAGGTCGATGCATCAAAGTTTGCATTGGCTGCATTGTGCGAACGGGCGCTGCAGCGTAATTGGAGGCTGATTGATTGCCAGTTTCATACTGCTCATTTACAAAGTCTCGGTGCACGCGAGATATCACGAGAATTATTTTTGAAAAACATTCAAGCGTAAGGGAATTATGTGGGGGGATTACCTGGGCTGTAATGTGATTCTTCTCTAAAACGACCATATTGTGTTATGATGGACATATATTTTTCACATGGGGGTATACGGATGAAAAAAATATTACAATATTTATTGCTTGTACCGGCTGTGTTTCTGGTATCGATTGTTTCAGCGCAGTCTGCTGAGTCGGGTATAAGTACCATGGCTGCAATCATCATGCATTTGAATCATTATCCTGACAGCAGCGAGCAGGAAAAACTGGCCGGGATTATAGCGGACCAACATGCAAGCACTGGTGAAAAAATACTGGCCCATGCTTTGAAAAACATGCGGCATAGTGTGGGTGATAGCGATGCGGACAAGTTGCATCAATTGCAGGTCGATGCATCTGCCAGCGAGCAGGAAAAAGAGCTTGCTGCGATTTTACTGGGCATCACCCATCATCCGTCCGACAGTGACAAACAAAAACTGAAAACACTGATTGATTAGAGATGCGCGGAGTTAATAAGCGCTTCCTTCAGGAATACGCCTGCTGATTGCGCAACGGGGTGCGATCCGCTATTAATTGGAACATTCAATGAGTATGCCTGCCTGGAATTGTGGCAAAAAGGATGTTGCTGATGAGCTTGAAAACCAATCGTGAACAACTGGTCAAAACCGCGGTGCAGGGCGGTGTATCACCTGCCAATCAGTGGGCTCCGTTCGAGGTCGGGGCGGCCGGTGAAATCTTTGCCTGGCCTTCCACGGGCGGTATTACGTATAACGTGAAAATCGGCGATTCAGTGTTTGGCTGGGCCGGTGAACATATTGAACCGGGTGTTTCTTCTACGTTGACGCACAAAAACCGCAAGGCTGAAGCCGGTTACCAGTTTCTGGCCTGTTGCGGCAATGAAGCTATGGTGATTTCCGGTGCTGCCAAAGGTGAAAAGGGAACTGTATTGGGCCATCATGGCGGAGTGGATCATCTGATGCTCGATTTCCCCGATGAGACGCTCGATAAATTAACCTGTGATGACAAATTTCTGATTCGGGGTTATGGGCAGGGACTAAAACTGCTCGATCATCCGGATGTTTATATCTACAGCCTTGATCCGGATGTGCTGGATGCATGGGGGTTGAAAGAGCGGGAAGATGGGACCATCGAAGTGCCGGTTCATGTGATTGTACCCGGCCATGCCATGGGTTCCGGTATCGGGGCGCTATCGGTGACGACCGGCGACTACGATATTCTCTGTCATGATCAGACGACAGTCGAAGAATATGGAATGGACAAGCTGCGATTCGGTGATTTTGTAGCTGTGCTGGATCATGACAACCGTTATGGCCGGACATACCGCAAGGGGGCGATCACGATCGGCGTGGTGATTCATTCGGATTCACCGCTGGCAGGTCACGGCCCCGGCATGATGACATTGATGAGTGCCTGTGATGGAAAGCTGGTGCCTGTGATCAGCGATAGTGCGAATGTGGGAGTAATCAAAAATATCGGACGCTTTGGATAAGGGGTTGCTGTAGCTGTGCGTGTAGCATGTATCCAGATGTGTTCCGGCACGGATCGGGATGCCAACCTTGCAACAGCTGAAGGCCTGCTGACTCAGGCCAGCGGGCAAGGTGCTGAGCTGGCACTGCTGCCTGAGAATTTCAGTTTTATGGGCGGCAGTGATACAGAGAAAAAACAGCTTGCCGAAGACCAGAACCATTCCGCAACGCTCCGTTTCCTTTCCGGGCAGGCTGCAACACATCAGATGGCTATTGTCGGTGGTACATTGTTGCTGAAAGGCGAGGCTGGCCGAATTCGCAATGCCAGTCCGGTATGTGATGCACGGGGCCGGCTTTTGACGATTTACGATAAAATTCATTTGTTCGATATGGATTATGAGGGTGAGTCCTACTGTGAATCGGCTTTGATCGAGGCAGGTCTCAGGCCCGCTACCGTTTCAGTTGGTTCATTCAGAATAGGTTTGAGCATATGTTATGATCTGCGTTTCCCAGAACTTTTCCGAATTTATGCCGATGACAGCTGTGACGTGTTGTGCAATGTTGCAGCTTTTACTGCTGCGACAGGACGGATGCATTGGAAGACTTTACTCAAAGCCAGAGCGATTGAGAATCAGACCTATGTACTGGCATCCGCACAATGGGGCAGGCATCCGGACGGGCGGGAAACCTGGGGGCATAGCATGATCATTG
>WFUI01000018.1 GCA_015485035.1 Mariprofundus sp. | reverse complement strand
CCTTTGCCGGTCATGCAATATGTCGGCGAAGAAGGATTGATGGCGCTTAAATCCTACGAAATGTTTATCCGTGATGACTGGCTGCACCCCTCGATTCTGGGCATGATCTGGCCGCATTCACCGCTCTGGCACTGGCCGGTCATTGCTATCAGCCAGGTGATCGGCTGGGAGCATGTCGATATTGCTGTGCGTCTGGTATCAGTAACAGCAACATGGTTGAGTGCCGTCTGTGCCGGTCTGACAGCGCACTGGCTCTACGGCAATAAACACATCCACGCCGGCTGGCTGGCTGCACTGGTTTATCTAAGTATGGGTGAAGTTGCATTCTGGTATGGCTGGCTGGGTTATGTCGATGCCACTTTCGGTCTGTTTATTTTTGCCGCGATTGCGTCGCTGTGGCGAGCCATGGCGGATGAAAAACTCACATGGTTCATCTTGTCTTTGCTGTTTATTTCCCTGGCTTTCATGACCAAGAATATCACAGCGTATGTGTTGTACGGTGCTGCGGGGCTGATACTGCTATGGCAACTGAAACGTTGGCATATACTAAAAAGGCCATTATTCCTGATTGCAGGGATGCTGGCGCTGACTGTCCCTGTGTTCTGGCAGTCATTTATCGTTCTGGCCGGCTCCAATACAGCTACGACGACGATCAATGATATACTGCGTAATTTTGCCGGTTATGGTTTGTTGGCATTTATCAAACACTGGCTCAGCTTTCCGCTGGTATTCCTGTTTCGTGCCCTGCCCGTATCGTTACTGCTGATCTGGCTGTGGCTGCGTCACAAACATCATTTCAGACTGGATCCGACCTTAAAGACGCTCTCGCTGATGTTGCTGATCTGCTTTCTTCCTTTCTGGATATCTGCGGGAGCTACACCGCGCTATCTGGTGCCCCTGTATGGACTGGTCGCCCTGTTATTGACCGGGCTGATGTTGCAACTGGATCAGTCACGCCTGAAACAGGCAGTCTTGATAATAGCGCTGATTGTCATCGCCAAAATCCCTTACAGTTTGGGCATTCTCCCTTATATCAAGGACTGGAGACCGGAACGTGATGTCAAAATCGTGGCCCATGAGATTATTCAGCGCACTATGAATGCACCACTGCGAACACAAAATGATGTCGCAACCGGCCTGGCAATTGCAGCCTATATCGATGTCTGGCGGCAACAGCGCCCACCCATCCACTGGTATAATGGCAAGGAAAGCGGCGTCTATATTTTAGCTGAAGTGGAAACCCCAAAGTTTGGCGAGCTGGTTAAATCATGGCGACTGCGTGGTGATCACGTATATCTGTACTGGAAAGGCAAGCCGTGAGCATGAGCAACAACTTCATTCCATTCAATAAACCGTATATGACCGGTATGGAAACTACACATATTCTGGAGGCTCATGCCAATGGTCAGCTGGCCGGAAACGGTCCATTTACCCGTCGTTGCCAGCAGTGGCTGGAGAATCAGGTTGGCTGTACAAAAGCACTGCTGACCCACTCCTGTACAGCGGCGCTGGAAATGGCGGCGCTACTAATCGACCTGAAGCCCGGCGATGAAGTGATTATGCCGTCTTATACGTTTGTTTCTACCGCCAATGCCTTCGTATTACGCGGCGCTGTTCCCGTATTTATCGATATCCGTGAAGATTCACTGAATATGGATGAAATGCTTATCGAAGCCGCCATCACTTCGAAAACGAAAGCCATTGTTGTTGTCCACTATGCCGGTGTCAGTTGCGAGATGGATACCATTATGCAACTGGCCGAACAGCACGGTCTGTTTGTCATTGAAGATGCCGCGCAAGGGGTCATGTCGTCCTATCACAACAAGCCGCTGGGCAGTATCGGGCACCTGGCTGCTTTCAGCTTCCATGAAACCAAGAATGTCATTTCCGGTGAAGGCGGTGCCTTACTGATCAACGATCAACGGTTTGTGGAACGCGCCGAAATCCTGTGGGAGAAAGGTACCAACCGCAGCAGCTTTTTCCGTGGTGAAGTGGATAAATATACCTGGGTGGATGTTGGTTCATCATTCCTGCCTGGTGAACTGATTGCCGCTTTTCTGTGGGCACAACTACAACATGCAGAAGAAATCACCGACCGTCGTTTGCAACTGTGGCAGCATTATCATCAGGCATTTTCAACACCGGAAACAGATGCTGTCATCAGGCGTCCAGTGATTCCGGATCACTGCCAGCATAACGCCCATATGTATTACCTGCTGTTGGATAGCCTGGAAGCACGCTCTGATTTCATTGCATGGATGAAAGAACATCATATTCTGACCGTCTTTCATTATGTTCCGCTGCATCTGGCACCGGCAGGAATCCGTTACTGCCGGACATCCGGTCAGCTTCCTGTCACGGAGTCACTGTCGAACCGCATTGTCAGACTACCGTTATGGCCCGATCTGGAGAACCAGCAGCAACGGGTCATTGACTGTGCGTTACAGCATTTTACCTAACATGCAAGTCATCAGCCGGCTTTCAGTCCGGAGCAATCGGCCTATACTGGCGCTAATACAGCAGCAAACGGGAGCAGCATTTTGATTCTTGTGATTGGCGATATCATTGTAGATGAATTTATCTGGGGGGATGTATCCCGCATATCTCCGGAAGCGCCGGTGCCTGTCGTTTCCGTCAATGAAATCGATCGCAGACTGGGCGGTTCAGCCAATGTAGTGCGCAATCTGCATGCGCTCGATACTTCCTCTGCCATGCTGGGGATGGTTGGTGATGATGAACCGGGCCGCTGGGTCCACAAGCGACTCTCCGAACTGAATTCGGATAATCGCGGTGTCGTTACCAAAACCAACAACCGCCCTACTGCGATCAAAACCCGCATTATTGCCCGTCATCAGCAGGTTGTACGATATGATCGCGAATGGACGCAGGCTGCTCAGGCCGGGAGTCATCGCCACATGCTCGACAGTCTCGATGCGCTGCTGCCCGAATCCTCGGCTGTGATTCTGTCCGATTACGGAAAAGGTGTGCTGACGCCTGATTTTATTCAACAACTGATTGGTCGATTACAGGGCAGTATTATCGCAGTGGACCCCAAACCCGAACACACAGAGGCCTATCGCGATGCAACCGTAATCACCCCGAATCTGCTCGAAGCATCGGCTATGGCCGATATGGAAAATATCAATGATAATAAGCATGTGGAAACCATTGCTAAAGTTCTACATGATAAATTGAATCTGCAATATGTACTGATCACCCGCTCGGAAAAAGGCATGACACTGTTCGATGGCAAACAAAGCCATCATATCCCGACTGCCGCGCGCGATGTGTTTGATGTGACCGGTGCGGGCGATACCGTCATTGCCGTCTTTACTGCCTGCCTGGCACGGGGGGATGATGCATTGACTGCTGCCAGAATGGCTAATCGCGCCGCCGGTGTGGTCGTTGGCAAGGTCGGCACAGCCACGGCCAGCTGGCCCGAAATCGAGGCCCATTGATATGTTTTTCAGGTTCGTTTCCACACCATGAACATTGCTATCGGCATTCCGGCCCGCATGGGTTCCACCCGTTTTCCCGGCAAACCGCTGGCACTGCTGGCCGGCAAACCGATGATTTTACATGTGATCGAAAAGGCGCTGCAAGCTGATCTAGGCCCTGTATTTGTCGCCACCGATGATGAGCGCATTGCCGAAGCGGTTCAGAAAACCGATGCTGCCGTATGCATGACCAGCCCGAAGCATCCCAGCGGCAGTGATCGTCTGGCCGAAGCCGTGCGTGAAATGGATTGTGATATCGTAGTCAATGTACAGGGAGACGAACCACTGATCGACCCGGCCGCCATTCGAGCTGTGGTTAAGCCATTCTCCAAAGATGCCTATTTACCGATGGCCACGCTGGCGCATCCGCTGCGCTCTGAATCCGATCTGGACGATGCCAATGTTGTGAAAGTGGTTTGCAACGCTAAAAACCGCGCCATGTATTTCAGCCGCGCTTCTATCCCCTACCCGCGTTCAGGATCGGCTCATTCTTTGCAGCATGTCGGGCTGTATGCATACAGAAAAGAATTTCTGCTGATTTATCCTTCTCTCGACCCGTGTGAAGCCGAACAGACCGAGCAACTGGAACAGTTACGCGTCCTGTATCACGGCTACGATATCGCTGTCACCGTCGGTGATTTCCACTGCATCGGCGTTGACACGCCCGAAGACCTTGCCAAAGCTGAATCTATGCTCTCGAGTCTCTAACGCTCTGCATGTGGGGCTGGAGCGTCTCTCTCGATGCTTTGCTTAGCCCCTTTCATAATGATATTTGCAAGAAATTACCGTGATATGCGTATCGGTAACTGCATAAACCAACCTGTGGGTATCATCTATTCTGCGAGACCAAAAGCCAGTTAAATTTTCTTTTAATGCTTCTGGTTTGCCAATGCCAGAAAATGGACTTCGCATGGTATCACTGATTAATTTATTGATACGTTTTAATGTTTTTCTATCCTGACCTTGCCAATATACATAATCTGACCACGCAGCATCTGTCCAGGCTAAATGTCTCATTCGTTCAATAAATCTTTTTCCTGAGTTTTGCCTTGTCTGAATTGTTCAATAGATTTACTTAGGTGCTCAGCATTTGCAGGCGATTTTAACAAATAAACTGTTTCCATCAGGCTGTTGTAGTAATCCAGTGACATTACAACTGCATCTTCTGTATCTCGCCTTGTAATAATAGTGCAGTCAGCATCATCTATGACGTGATTCAATACAGATTTAAGATTATTTCTTGCTTCAGTAAATGATACAATGTTCATTTCCAGCACCTCACATGTACAACTTATAGGACAAGTATAGGCATTGCAATATATTGTGCAACTTAATGTACATGTTGTGTGATTTTATATAGGTGTAATGTCTCCAATCAGCCGCACGCTTTTTTGCGTCGGCTGAATAGGCATTGTTAGCGGATTTCATTCTCAATATACTCACTAAACCCACGATAGTAGTGCCATCGAATATTTTTCTTAACCCGGCCATGCATCAACTCAACGTAGTTAGCCAAAGCATTTACGCCTGGGTCAACAACATAGATATCAGTTGCACCCATATTACGAAACTGAGTAAAAATCGAACGAGCCATAACATCTGTGGCAGGACATGAATATCCAACGATTACAGTTTTCTTTGCCTCGTGAAGGTATTCAAATGCTTTGGTCCACAGGTGGCTAAATATTGGCGATATAGTGATCGGTTTATTTGGTATAGGCGGGATAATGAGAGGAGAGTGGCCATCATCAGGTTTTGCCGACTTTGTGTCTTCAGTCCAAATAGAAATTTTTTCCTTTGGATCACAAGTTCCATCAATTATAGATTCAAAGTTTCCCTGACTGCAGCGCCAATTTAGTGACCCATGTAGTTTTAACAGCAATGGGTCAGGAAATTCATCGAGGGAGTTTCTTCGAGTACCGTCAGCCTCTTTCTTTGCAATACGATCAAAATATATTCGCTGCTTTGACCAACCTCTGTCTAATAGCACTCGATCTACGATCAAATCATAATTGAATGTAATAATTCTATTGTTTAGTTTTGTGTGCGAGGTTTTTTCAGGAAAAGCAAAATCAACGAATTTCTTTGTTTCACCTGATCTATTAGATCTACATTTTAGGAGGTAGTCAGTAATAAGATGAGACAACCAATTCAGATACTCAGAATTCGATACCTTTCTGCGTGCTTTCTCTTTATAAAGCGAAGCAAGCATGTCGTAGTCTGACACTCGTTTTATTATTGAGCTTTCTAAGCCACCACTCCAGAAGTCAGAGCTATCTAGCCAATTATCGTTGAGCAGCTCAATTCCTTTTTTTTGCCATCCGGTCTTTAGTGAGAAATGTCTCATCATAGCGAGAAAATCATTATCTACGGGCGTAGTTGAGCGACTATGGTCGTTCTTTCGGGTATTGACATGTGTAAGAGCTTTGCTTGATCCTGCCCCAAGAATAAAAAGAGTATCGACCTTTTTTCTAAACTTTGATTGCTTCACCAATTTTCCCTATTCAGCTAACTAACGTAATAACAGGACTTGATTTTCCATGTATTACCCTCCTATATGCGGCCTTATTTTTTTCCTTGATATTCGATATTAAGTAGCAAACAAAGAATAAGTCTTATTTTCTTTTGGGATACTATAAACGAGTTCCATCGGGTTGACGAATGCCCAATCAGGCTGACGGAAATATTCAGGAATGCGAAGCCCCCTTCCTGGAACCTTCGCATCATGCTGCAACAGTGCTAAAATAACGACATGAGCAGGAAGAAAGAAACACCGACTAAGGCCGTTTTGTTTGATCTGGATGGTGTATTATATGTCGGCAACCATATGATCCCTGGTGCGATTGAAAGCGTGCAGCAAGTGCTTGATATTGGCCTGCCTGTTGCAGGGCTGACCAATACAACGACACAACCAAAGTCCGCCATCGCCGAAAAGCTTGCAGGCTTTGGCATAGCCATTCACGCATCCGATATCTACACGCCTGCGGCTCTGGCCGTTCGGGCCATTGCCGACGGCAGCGCAAAACTCTATGTACGCGATTCGTTGCTGGAAGATTTTCAGGGTATCCGGACAACTGACGAAAATCCGGATTATATCGTCATGGGTGATCTGGGGGGTGAGGGTTATACACCCGAGCTGTTACATGCGATATTCAATGCAGTCATGGAAGGTGCCGTGGTGCTGGCGCTGCATAAAAACCGTTTCTGGCAGAAACCGGATGGCTTGCATCTGGATATCGGCCCGTTTGTGGCTGCAATTGAATATGCTACCGGCACAGAGGCTATGGTTCTGGGCAAACCGTCAGAGGATTTCTTTCATGGTGTCTGCATGGCGTTACATGTAGAGCCTGAATCCGCCCTGATGATCGGCGATGACATCGAATCGGATATCGGCGGTGCCAAAGATGCAGGATTGAAAACAGCACTGGTTCAAACCGGTAAATACCGGGAGGATTTTGTCAGAGCCACCGGCATCAAAGCCGATCTCGTATTACCCTCAATCGCCGATCTGCCGGATGCTCTGAATCTGTTATAACTGTTCCACTTCCGTGAGCAACAGGGATAGCGCCGCGATTACCGTACGCGACTGAATCTCATGGCGTGCGCCTTTCAGATGCAGACACCGGCTTGCAGCGGTATGTCCCGCACGCGCAACAGCAATCCAAACCATTCCAACCGGTTTTTCATCCGAACCGCCACCGGGGCCGGCAATACCGCTGACTGCAATGCAAATATGGGAAGCATCGGCACCTCCTTCAGCCATAGCCCGTACGACTTCTTCACTGACCGCGCCATATTGTTGCAATAAATCTGCCGCAACCCCGACTTCCTCCTGTTTGGCAGCATTGCTATAGG
>WFUI01000017.1 GCA_015485035.1 Mariprofundus sp. | reverse complement strand
TGGTAAATCGGCACGTGCTGCGCTGGCTTTGCTGGCTTTGCTCGAAGGCGGCATCGCCTTGTATGCACTGACTTTGCCGTTGTTGATGCCATGGCTGGATGGCTTTTTACTCAATCTTGGCAGTAGCCTGTCTTTATCCGGCTGGCAGTCCCTGCAGGGAGCTGCAGTACTGTTGATGCTGTTTCCTGCTGCGCTGGCGATGGGGATGGCGTTTCCGTTGGCACTTCGGGCGGCAGCTTCACTGCACATCTCGCTGGCTTCAATGTATGGAATCAATGCCATCGGTGGTGCTGCGGGGGCGGTGTTGCCGTTGCTGCTGCTGCCGGCGCTGGGCTGGCGTGAGTCGCTGTGGTGGGTGGCTCTGACAGGTTTGTTACTGGCGCTGTGCGCATGGTTGTTGTCACGGCATTTAATCGACGAGACCATCGACCAGCAACCGGAACCGGTTCGGCGTCCGCCGTGGTCAGATTTGTTCGCATATGCGGGTATCGGGGCGGCAGCGCTGATACTGGAAGTGGTGTGGACGCGATTGTTTGGCATGATATTGCTGCGGACCGAATATATTCTGGCCGTGTTATTATTGATCTATCTGGCCGGAATCGGTCTGGGCAGTCTGCTGGTGCGGGCTTTACGGACAAGAGAACAAACACGCTTGTGGCTCAATGTGTTGCCTGCGTTGGCTGCGCTGATGGCGGTCGCCGGATTATATGTCATTGATGATATCAGCCGTTGGGCTGCTGCGGCGGAGTTTTCTTCACTGGCTGCGGCCATGCTGGGTGAAGGCGCTGTCGTAGCCTTGTGTACATTGCCGGTGACGCTGTTATTGGGTGCATGGCTGCCATTGCTGGCTCGTCACTTTCACACGCGCGATGTGAACAGTGGGGGCTGGTGGTATGGTGTGAACAGCCTTGGCGCAGCACTTGGTGCGATGCTGGCCGGGTTTGTATTGTTGCCATGGCTGGGCAGTGCGCTGTCATTATGTCTGGCAGCGCTGTTGTTATTTGCCTGTGGTATGCGCTGGGTATCGGATAGACGCGTATGGCTGGCCTTACCTGCTCTGTTGCTGCTGATTTTACCTGTGCGCGCATTACCTCCGGTCTCCGAATTATTGCCTGCTTTGGCGGATGTCACGGATCAATCCGTATTTGAAGATGCGGTATCTTTGACGCATGTGGTCGAACATCAACAGGGTTTGATGCGCGGGCAACTGGTACTGCTGTCCGATTTACAGCGCATGGATGCATCAAGTGATCCGACCGCCGTGACAGTGCAGCGCAATCAGGCGCGGCTGCCGCTATTATTACATCCGGATCCGCATTCGGTGCTGTTTCTGGGTTTGGGAACGGGCATTACAGCATCGGGCTCGCTGTGGGTGAAGGATTTACAACGCACTGCAGTAGAATTGTCCGCCGGCGCGATAGCAGCGGCAAGCGGGGGCTTTACACCGGTCAATGGCGATATTTCACGTCACAGCCGGATTATTCACGATGATGCCAGACGATTCCTGCGTAGCGATTCGAATCACTATGATGTCATTGTCGGCGATTTGTTTCATCCGGATATGGTCGGGCGCGCCAATTTATTATCGCTGCAGCAGTTCCAACGTGTACGTCAACGCCTCAATGCAGGCGGTATCTATGCCCAGTGGCTGGCGCTGAACCAGTTTGATGTGGCATCCATTCAGGTTGTCATGGCCACCTTTCGCCAGGTATTTCCGCATGCATCGATATTCATTGATGGCTATCGCATGGCGCTGGTTGGCATACGTGATGGCAGTATCGCAATGCCGCAGCTGTTGGCCCGGTTTAACGCACTGTCCAAAACCGAACGCCGCAGTGCTACAGGTGGTGAAGGTTTATGGACATGGGCGGGGCGCTATTGGGGCGAGATTCCATTGTTGCAAGTAACGTTGCAGGATGAGTGGTTGCCGGTGATTGAGTTTTCCCTGCCGCGTGTGCGCTATAGCGGCGGTGCGGATGTATTAAATATGTGGCGTTGGCTGTTAAGCTGGCGGGTAAATGATGCGAAGGCGATGCAATCCTTGCAGGTACCAAAGCAGGATAGCGAAGTATTCAGGCGTAGCCGCGTGGGGGCCGGACTGGATGTGCGCTTGTGGATAGCGGAGTTGAGTGGTGATGAACGGCGCGTGGTGCAAATGGCAAAACTGGCGAACCGTGCCAATCCGAAGGATCGCTGGCCTGCATTTGCGCTGGCGGATCGCATGTTTGACTCACTGGCACACACTGTCCCGGGTGGTTTATCACGCAAACAGGCATTGCAACGTATTTTGAATTTGCGATCCGATCATGAGGGAGCACTCAGAGCCTTGATGAAGCTGGAGCTTCAGGCAGGGAATCTTCAGCTTGCCGATGCATTGAAACAGCGTTTACAGATAATTAGCCCACTGAAAAAAAATTAATAACGGTTTGCACCTTTATTAAGGTGGTTGCGAGTCCTCCTCCGACTGAAAAATCGACCTTAAATATTTCCCTTTTTTGAAAAAGGCCTGCCCGGCCTCTCTGTTATAATTCTGTATGACATTATGAATATAATACCACAGACGGGCGATATTTCCCCTGAACAGTTGGTATTATCCACTTTATTCAAAAACTGGCATATTCGATAATGTTATCAGCTATTGAAATGGAGGCACATATGAAAAAATTGATTTTGGGATTGATCTTCCTTTCATTTACAAGTGTACAAGCTTATGCAGGCCCACAAGAGAGAGGAATACTGACTGGAGCAGCTGTGGGGGCTACAGCCGGAGCCGTCATAGGCTCCCGGAGCAATGAGACCGTTGAAGGAGCGGTGATCGGTGCGGTGTTCGGAGCAATTGCCGGTGCCATGTTGCATGATGTAAAAGCCGAACCAGTCTATTACAGACAAACGTATTATCCGAAACCCGCGTATAATAATGTCAGACCGGCATATGAAGAGTATAGAGAGCACGAAGTACTGGAAAGATATCATCGCAGGCATGTTCGTATGCATCGCAATGGATATAAGCACAGTGGTTTGTACAGACATTATCGTAACCATGACTACGGCTATGATAACCGTAGCTATCGTTATGGAAGTTTTTCTGGCCATGCGGCGCGTGAAGCTCGAGAGACAACACATGAACGCCGCCGTGAGTATCTTGAACATCATGGACACCGGAACTACGCATGGGCTGATTAACGATTCAACCCGGACGTGGTGAGGGCAAATGCCCTTGCCACATCGAGATAGGGGTATCACCAACTGATTGAGCGAGGTGCATTATGAATATTGATCGGGCAAGAAGAATCGCAGACAGTTTTACCGGCAGTGTTTCTCTGAAAGTCACTCAATTCCATCAGGGGTTACTGGTTCAATACAGGAACGAAAGTTGTTATTTCCTCCGGGAATCCTGTTTCTGGGTTTATATTTTCACACTGGCCGGCGTACCGGCAGCATATATGGATAAATCTGGGAGGAGTCTGCCGATAACGATGTGATGATAGACCTGCTCTGTCGTGCAGCCGATTTCTTATAAGCCCGACAGGATTTTTGATCAGGTCAGGCTGGCGGCAGCCTTGGCGATTCGGCTGACTGCATCTTCCAGTGTATCCTGACTGACTGCATAGGAGAATCGGACGTGTCCGGGAGAGCCAAAGGCTGTTCCCGGCACGAGTGCAACGCCGGTTTCTTCCAGCAGCCATTCACAGATGACCACATCATCCGTTAATTCAATGCCGGAGGATGTGGTTCTTCCGATCCAGTTTTCAACAGAAGGGAAAACGTAGAATGCACCATCGGGCATGATAGCGTGCATGCCGGGGATGGCATTGAGGGCGTCCACCAGCCAACCGCGACGAGCCTCGTAGGTGGCGACCATTTCCTCCAGTTCATCAGTCGGGCCGGTGAGTGCTGCCAGTGCTGCTTTCTGGGCAATGGCATTGGGGTTGGAGGTGCTCTGCCCCTGAATTTTGGTCATCGCCTTGATAATTACAGAAGGGCCAGCACAAAAGCCGATGCGCCAACCGGTCATGCAAAAGGCTTTGGAGACGCCGTTGAAAGTGATTGTCTGGTCTTTCAGATCGGGATTCACCTGCGCAAAGGTTGCGAATGTTTTGCCATCAAAGAGGATCTTTTCGTACATATCATCGGTGGCGACAAGTAAATCAGGGTGTTTGCGTACCACATCACCAATGGCTTTCAACTCTTCAGCCGAATAGACCATACCTGTTGGGTTGGATGGCGAATTAAGAAACAGGATTTTGCAACGGGGACATAACACTTCATCGAGTTGTGCTGCCGTGATTTTGAAATCTGCTTCAGACGTGGTAGGCACGATGACGGGTGTTCCTTCCGCCAGTTTGACCATATCGGGATAGGAAACCCAGTAGGGGGCGGGAATAATGGCTTTCTCGCCCGGGTTGATCACAGCCATCAGCAGATTATAGATGCACTGTTTGCCACCAGTGGAGACAAGCACGTCATCTGCACTGTAATCCAGATCATTATCCTGCTTGAATTTTTCAGCAATCACCTGACGCAGTGCCGGAATCCCGGCGACAGCCGTGTAACGGGTAAAACCGGAGTTGATGGCCTCAATACCTGCCTCACGGGCAGCTTTGGGGGTTTCAAAATCAGGCTCGCCGACCGATAGTGAAATGATGCTTTTGCCAGCCGCTCGCATTTCTGCAGCCTTGGCAGTAATGGCCAGCGTGGCTGATGGTTTAATTTGTTGGACACGATTCGATAATCTTCTCATGACATAATCCTGCCACGCAGGAAAGAATGCTCAAGTCTATTTCGTTATTAGGGAAATGCTGCGTTTATTAAGGTCTGTCAATAAAAAAAATGCAGTGGTTGCTTTGCAGCTAACAGGAAAAACGATGTTTTTTCACTTACAACCCAGTGGGTGTTTTTGTAACAGATGGTTTCTCTGCTTCGTATTTTTCAGCTTTAAGATTATTATGTTCGCATGCGTTTATTTGCTGCCGTGGAGCTTCCGGAGGATGTCAGAGAAGTGTTATCTGACTGGTGGTTGGAGGCATCCGGATATCTGAAGCCGTCAGACTGGCGGCCTGTTCCCTCCCGTTTGTGGCATTTGACGCTGGCCTTTTACGGTGATGTTACTTCTGATGATGCCGATGATCTGTCTGAACATCTGTCCGCCTGTGTTGAAAATATGCCATTCATGTATCTCTGTACAGGTGGTTTCGGCGTATTTCCCAGGCCAGCGCGTCCACGTGTTTTCTGGGCAGGTGTTGAGGATGCTGATGGTGGTAAATCATTAAAGCATCTTGCCCATTGTTGCAGGCGGGCCGGGCATGCTACCGTTCGCAAGCGTACTGCCAAAGAGACAGCTTTTCGCGGTCATATTACCATAGCTCGAGCCAGGGCTTATCCGAAGGCTCCGGGTGCAGAGGTGGTAAACATGATTCCGAACGTGCCGGATATCCGATGGTATGCAGATCGTTTAAGCCTGTTTCAGTCCATCCTTAGACCGGAAGGACCGCAATATCGCCGATTGGAAACATTTTATTTTTGATGGTTTCATAACATAAAACCATCATCACGCCGACTGGCGTGACGTGAAAAGGCTCTGGATGTTTTTTCGCGACGCTATCAACTATTAACACCTGAGGCGCACCTGCGTGCTGAATCAGGGATGAGGGGACATATGTCAGATAAATCCAAAGCGCTGGAAACAGCTTTAAGTCAGATTGAACGCCAGTTCGGCAAGGGCACGGTTATGCGTTTGGGCGATCAGGGCAAGATTGTTGTGGATGTGATTCCCAGCGGTTCACTGGCACTGGATGCAGCACTCGGCGTTGGCGGTTATCCGCGCGGTCGCGTCATAGAAATCTATGGCCCGGAATCTTCCGGTAAAACTACGCTGGCACTGCATGCGATTGCCGAAGCGCAGAAACTGGGCGGACAGGCCGCATTTGTGGATGCCGAGCATGCGCTCGATCCGACTTATGCCGGAAATCTGGGTGTCGATGTCGAAAACCTGTTGGTATCTCAACCTGATTCGGGTGAACAGGCGCTGGAAGTCGTCGATATGCTGACCCGTTCCGGTGCGCTTGATATTATCGTGGTGGATTCGGTAGCGGCGCTCACACCCAAGGCGGAACTCGAAGGTGATATGGGCGATTCTCACATGGGACTGCATGCGCGTTTGATGAGCCAGGCGCTACGCAAATTGACCGGTTCGATTTCCCGTTCCAAAACCACGGTTGTATTCATCAATCAGATTCGCATGAAAATCGGTGTGATGTTCGGCAATCCGGAAACCACCACCGGTGGTAATGCCTTGAAGTTTTATGCTTCCGTACGGCTCGATATACGCCGCATCGGGGCTATCAAGAAGGGCGATGAAACGCTGGGTAATGATACGCGTGTGAAAGTGGTCAAGAATAAGATGGCACCGCCATTTAAACAGGCGAATTTTTCCATTATGTATGGCGAGGGTGTATCGCATGCCGGCGAAGTGCTGGATATGGGTGTGAAATACGGTTTCGTGAATAAGAGCGGTGCATGGTATGCCAAGGATAATGAAAAAATCGGTCAGGGTCGCGATAACGCTATCAAGTTCCTGAAGGAGAATCCCGACATGCTGGCAGAAGTGGAAGCCAAAGTGCGGGCCGAACTGGGCATGGGCGCTGAGGCGGAGGCCGCTGAATAACGTCTTGTATGGAATGTTCTAAACAACAGTTGGCGGCCTATAACTATGCTGTACGCCTGCTTGCCAATCGTGAATTTTGTGAGTTTGAGATGCGCCAGCGGTTGGCAAGGCGCGAGTTTGAGGATGAGACCATTGACTGGGCGATCAGTCGCCTTCAGCAAGACGGTTATCTCAGTGAATTACGTTATGCCGAGGCCTATTTGCGATCCCGTTTGAAAAAAGGTGAAGCGCCGTGGCTGGCAGCCAGACGGGCAGAACAGAAAGGGGCGCAGTCTGCTGCTGTACAAGCTGCATTGACTGAGCTGACCGAGTGTTACGATGCCGGGCAGGCGGCGCGGGAACTGATGTTGGCGCGCGATCCGGCCGGATTACGATTTGAGGATGAACGGGTGTGGCAGCGTCAGGCCCGTTTTTTGCGGAATAAAGGCTTTGCAACTGATATTATTCTGCGTGTATTGAATGATAGGACGTAGTTTTTTACAGCAGAGGGCGTACGGCAGGCAAGGGAAAAACAAAGGCAGAATCGGATTTGTTTTTACCTGTGTTTATCTGTGTCCGTCTGTGGTTCGATTATAAAACGGAGGTTTCCCGGTGAAGACATCCGAGATTCGTCAAAAATTTCTGGAATATTTTGCCTCGAAGGGGCATCAGGTGGTCGAATCCAGTTCGCTGGTGCCACATGGCGACCCGACGCTGATGTTTACCAATGCGGGCATGGTGCAGTTCAAGAATGTGTTTCTGGGCAACGAGTCGCGCCCCTATGTGAGGGCCGTATCTTCCCAGAAATGCGTCCGCGCCGGCGGCAAGCATAATGATCTGGAGAATGTAGGTCACACAGCGCGTCATCACACCTTTTTTGAAATGCTGGGTAATTTCTCCTTCGGCGATTATTTCAAACATGATGCCATTGCCTATGCCTGGGAATTTCTTACCGTTGAATTGAAACTTGATGCGAATCGCTTGTTTGTCACTGTTTTTGAAGAAGACGATGAAGCTTATGATATCTGGACCAAAGAGATTGGCGTTCCTGTCGACAAAATCGCCCGCATAGGCGCCAGGGATAATTTTTGGTCGATGGGTGATACGGGCCCCTGCGGCCCCTGTTCGGAGATTTTTTACGATCATGGTGCTGATGTCTGGGGCGGCCCGCCGGGCACGCCCGATGAAGAAGGCAATCGCTTTGTGGAGATCTGGAATCTGGTGTTCATGCAGTATAATCGTGACGAAGATGGTGTGCTGACGCCGCTGCCCAAACCCAGCGTCGATACCGGCATGGGGCTGGAACGTGTGGCTGCTGTATTGCAGGGCACACACAATAATTACGATATCGACCTGTTCAGAAACCTGATTGATAAAGCCTGTGATGTGACCGGTGTGAAATTCGGCGAAAATGCTGACAGGGATGTGTCCTTACGGGTACTGGCCGATCATTTGCGTTCGGTGGCATTTTTGTTGGCTGATGGCGTGTTGCCGAGCAATGAAGGGCGTGGCTTTGTACTCAGGCGGATTCTGCGTCGCGCCTGCCGCCATGGTCGTTTGATTGGTATGCAGGAAGCCTTTATTTACAAACTGGTGGAAGCGCTGGTTGATGAAATGGGCAATCATTTCAACGAATTACAGGAGAATCAGGCCAATATTGAGCAGGTGATTCGCATTGAGGAAGAGCGTTTCATCAAAACGCTGGATAAGGGGCTGAAGCTGGTTGAACAGGCTGTTCGTGACGCCGGATCGGGTGGCACGATCCCGGGTAAAACACTGTTTACGCTCTATGATACATTTGGGTTTCCGACTGATTTGACCGCAGACATTCTCAAAGGCTCCGATATTCATCTGGATATGGCCGGCTTTGAAACCTGCATGGAAGAGCAGCGACAACGCGCCCGCGCGGCCTGGGGCGGTTCGGGTGAATCGGCGTTGCCGAAGGCACTGTTTGAACTACGTGAAAAACATGGGCCTACAGAGTTCTTGGGTTACATTACATTGAATGCAGAAGGGGCAGTCACCGGATTGATCAGGGATGGCGAAGCTGTCGGGATGCTGAAGCAGGGCGAAGATGGTTGGCTGATCACCAATCAGACACCGTTCTACGGAGAGTCCGGTGGTCAGGTTGGTGATACCGGTGAAATCAGCACTGCAGATGGGAAGTTTTTGGTCAGCGATACCAAAAAGTTGCTCTCTGATTTGTTTGTACATATCGGCAGGGTATCAAGCGGTTCAATTCTAGCTGGCGGTATTGCCCACCTTTCGGTGGATGCGGGTCGGCGCGCTGCCATTCGACGTAACCATACCGCAACACATTTAATGCATGCTGTACTACGCGATGTACTGGGTGAGCATGTCAAACAGGCCGGTTCACTGGTGAATTCTGAACGATTACGATTTGATTTCAGCCACTTCAAGCCTGTCAGCAAGGAAGAGATTCAGCAGATTGAAGCCATCGTCAATGAGGCAGTGCTTCGCAATGACCGTGTCGAAACAAAGCTGATGACCCAGGATGAAGCCGTGGCCAGTGGAGCGATGGCACTGTTTGGCGAAAAGTATGGTGATGAAGTACGGGTCGTTTCAGCTGGCTTTTCCACCGAATTATGCGGTGGTACGCATGTGTCGGCGACCGGCGATATCGGTCTGTTCCGGATTGTGTCGGAAACAGGTATTGCAGGCGGTGTGCGCCGTATTGAAGCGCTAACCGGTACGGCGGCCTATCAGAGTTTTGTCCATGACATCGATACACTGAATGAGGTTGCCGGGCTTCTGAAGGTGCGTCCGTTTGAGGCCGCTGAAGCGGTTGCAAACCTGCAGACCAAACTGAAACAGACTGAAAAAGAACTGGAAAGCCTGCGCGCCAGACAATCTACCGGTTTGCTGGATGATTTAATCGGACAGGCGGTAGAGGTGAATGGGGTGAAAGTGCTGGCCGCGGAAGTGTCCGGTGTGAAGAATTTACGTGATTTTATGGATAAGGCCAAGGGCAAGTTAAAATCCGGCGTGTTGGTATTCGGTCAGAAAAACGGTCCGAAAGTGCAATTAATAGCAGGAGTCACCAGGGATTTGGTGGAGCAGTACAATGCCGGCACGATTGTGCGCGAAACGGCCATCATCTGCGGCGGCAAGGGTGGTGGCAAACCGGATATGGCCATGGCCGGCGGCACTGAGCCTGACAAACTGAAAGAGGCGCTGGCAGCAGTTCCTGGTTTGCTGTAAGGCGTTACAGGAGGGCTTGAGTGAGTGTTGATTCAAATCTGCTGCTGGGCCTGATTGTCGGGTTGCTTGCCGGTTTCGCACTGTACTGGTTTCTCAGTCGTGGTAAGCGCACAGCCCTTGAAGAACAGAAGCAAAACGTTCAGAAACTGGAAACGGAAGTTGAAGTACGTGGTGCACAAATCGAGTCATTAAAAAATGACATTCAGGCTCACGGTATCGAAAGAGCAACACTGGAAGAGCGCATCAGGCAGTTCAATCTGCTTCAGACTGACCAGGAAAGTAAACTGGCACAGAAAGATGCAACGATTGATAGACTGAATCAGGAAATTTCCAGTCATCAAACCACGATTGCTGAACTTCAGATTGCAATGGAAAAGGATCGTGAAGCGGCAGTTGAGAAGCTGGCACTGCTGGAAGAAGCCAAAACCAGGCTGGGTAATGAATTCAGGCTGTTGGCCAATCAGGTTTTTGAGGAGAAGGGCAAGGCCTTCTCCGAGAAAAACAAAAGCAGCCTGGATGAGATTCTGAAGCCGGTGCAGTCTGAGCTGAAAGCTTTTCGTGATCGCATCGAAACAGTTCATAAAGAGGATATTGAAGCCAGAAGTTCTTTAAAAGAGCAGTTATTAAATTTGCAAAGTCTGAATAAACAAATGAATGATGAAGCCAGAAATCTTACTCGTGCATTGAAGGGCGATAAGAAGATGCAGGGCGACTGGGGTGAACTCATTCTGGAAACCGTATTGGAGCAATCAGGTTTGCGTAAGGGTAAGGAATATAAAACACAGGGCGGTTTTCGTGATGAGGGAGGCAATTTACGCAAACCGGATGTGATTCTTAACCTGCCTGATGGCAAACATATGGTTATTGATTCAAAAGTGTCTTTGCTTGCATATAACGAATTTATGAATGCCGAGGATGAATCTGTTCGCGAGCGTGCCCTGGCTGCGCATGTGCAATCCATACGCAACCATATCGATGATTTAAGCAGCAAGGATTATTCATCATTAATCGGCCTGAAGTCGCCCGATTTTGTATTCATGTTTATGCCTATCGAGGCTGCTTTTATGGCTGCATTTCAAACAGATGAGAAGCTGTTCAGCAAGGCATTTGATCGCAATATTGTTGTTGTGACGCCAACAACATTATTGGCGACCTTGAGAACTGTTGAGAATATCTGGCGCTATGAACGACAGAATGAAAATGCCAAACGCATTGCGGATAAAGCAGGTTCGGTTTATGACAAGCTGAGGGGGTTTCTTGAGGATTTCGAAAAAATTGGAACCCAGCTGGCAACGGTACAAAAAAGCTATGAAGGGGCTCTCAATAAATTGACCCATGGGCAAGGCAACCTCGTTCGACAAGCTCAAGGCTTTGTCGAACTGGGTGTGAAAGTAAAAAAACAATTACCGAAAAACATCCTTGATGAAGCATCCCTGAATGATGTGACAGCGCTGGAAGATCAGACGGAAAACGACAATTGAAACCGGGAGTTCATGCATGACATCTGATCCGCAATCAGGACAGAACCCCAAACATAATGATCGGATGGCGCTATGGATGCTGGTTGTTGTTGTGATCGTCACTGCGGCGGTTTTTTTCTGGACCAGTTCCAGATATCAACAAGATAACAGTACAGAAAGAACACATGTTGATAGTCAGGGACATTTGCATGTGCTGGGCGTAACGCTGGGAAAAACAACGCTGAGGCAGGCTGAACGCATTCTTAAAAGCAAGAGCGATGTGGCTCTGTATATTTACCCGCAAGAGCATCCCAAGGCGGGCATGAAGCTGGAAGCTTTTTTTCCGGCAATCGCAGATCATACCAAAGTAGTGCTGCTGCTGGATTTGGATGACAAGGCGCTTAAAGAGATTGAGGTGCGTGCAACTATTCCTCACCTATATCCGGACAAAGTCGCCCGTATGAATCTGGCAGCAGACGATGTCAGCCGCGCTCGCAGTGCAACGGTTCGAGAACTGACGTTGATTCCCAATCTGACGATATCGGCAGAAACCCTTAAAGCACGATTCGGGGAACCGGACCGGATGCAGCCTCTGGATAAAGATCGGGATGAATATATCTATGATGCCATCGGTCTAAATGCCGTCATCAGCAAGGATGAACCGCCGGTGTTGCACTTCACCAATCCTGGCTAATCTGGGCCGGATAATCGCTTTGATGCACAAGGAACTGAATAATTTGTAACGATGAGAATAACCGGATCTGTGGTACGTTGTCCCTGATTTGATTCCCGATTTTGACCTCACAAAGCACTGGAGCCAAAGCATTCCGTACCGGAATTGATTGGCATCCAGGTGCAGTGCGATGTCAGCGCATGATTATTGTATAGCTGAAGGTACTTTCAATTGCTCCATCAAATCATTGTTCCATTTTCCATCGACTTTAATCTGTGAGATTGAGCCAAACAATAATGCCTCGATTAAATTATGTGACAAATAGACATATGTTCCCGGCTGCTTAAATGTGTAGATGAAGGCACTCGCTGAACCAGCTGCTATGACCCAGCTTTCCAGGCCTTCTGCCGGAGCATCTGCGAAATTCCCTCTTTCCCATACGAAATCACCATGTCCGCCAATCAAATGCGGATAGGACTGACGATTGGCCTGAGAGTGGATAAACAATACTGTTTCACCCACGTTTGCATGCATGGCATTCTTTCCGGTTAACGCTCCAACTTTTCCGCCAAACGGGATGTGCGTCGGAATGAGGCCTTTCATAACCTTCAGATCATCACCATAAGATGCTGCAGCGTTGGTATAACGCTTATATGTGCCATCTTTATTCTTGGGAAGATAATAATCCTGCTCACCAATATAGTAGGCTCTATCGTATTTGATTTGGTTACCGTTTTTATCTTTCAGACCATCTCTCGGTAAAATCATGACCGCGCCGTTCATGCCATGGACAACATGCCATGGGATCATTTTTCCACCCGGTGCACAATGATATACAAATGTTCCGGGCTTAACTGCTTTCCAGCGTAGTACAACCTCCTGGCCAGGCTTCACCTTGGTGAGTGCTCCACCTCCCAAAGCACCTGTGGCTGCATGGAAATCTATATTGTGTGGCAGCTTGCTTGTTTTCGGATTGACCAGGGTTAATTCGATATAATCGCCGACATGGGCGACGATGAGCGGGCCGGGCACGCTGCCATTGAAGGTGAACGCCCATATAAAAGCACCCGGTTCAATTTCAATTTCTTTTTCTTCAATTACCATTTTAACCTGAATAATTTTTGCTTTCCCTGTGGCCACTTGTTCATGTTCAGGCAAAAAAGGAGGGGCAACCAATTTCTGAACGACTTTTTTAAGGTTACTGACGTTTGCTTGCGTGCCAACTTCAAACCCCTCAAGTCCCCCTTTATTATTGGCAAAAGCAGTGTTGCTTAATAATAAAACTGCCATGAACAAAATTGTTTTTGTTTTCAACTCAATCTCCTTAACGCACGTTACTCACTGGCCCCTTCATCAAGAGGGGGTGATTACACTAAATCGAGTCCCCTGCATGAACAGGGGACCCATCTGATATTAGCTGACGGTTTGTGTTACTCTGCTTTGTTCAACGACTCGACTTTTACCAATCGTCAGCAGATCCCACACCAATAAGACAATACCCGCAGTTGTCACAAGGCCGAAGACCATGCGCCACTCCATGCCCTGAATAAACCACGGGTGAATCTGAGCTGCAAAATAGCCCATCCATGTGGAGCCGCCGACAGCGCGCTCGATAAACGATTGCTCATAACCGGAAATCAACAGCGCTACGGTCATGCCGACCACACCAAGATTCAGCAAGCCAAGCGCCCATTTCCACTTCCAGCCGCTGCCCAGAGTGGCTGGGCCGAAGCTGCTTTGTCCGCGCACATATTGAGCGGCAATATAGAACATGGCGATAATAATCGTTGCATAAGCACCGAAAAAAGCGAGATGCCCGTGCGATGCGGACCACTGAGTTCCGTGTGTAAACAGATTGATCTGGGGCAGTGTATGCATGAAGCCCCAGACACCGGCACCGAAAAAGTTGCCGAAGGCATGAGCAATCAACCATGCCAGTGCCGGGTTATTATTGCCCTTGCTATGGCGAACACCCGAGTCATACACTGCATGCACTACCATCGCCACCAGCGGAACCGGCTCCAGAGCCGAGAAGAGGCCGCCGATGCTGAACCAGTACTCCGGCGTTCCGATCCAGAAATAATGATGACCAATGCCCAGGATTCCGGAACCAAACATCAGTGCCACTTCGATGTAAAGCCAGGTTGTAACAATCTTTCTGCTCACACCAAGTGTTTTCATCAAGCCCCAGGCCATCAGGCAACCGACAAGCACTTCCCATGTAGCTTCTACCCAGAGGTGAATCACCCACCACCACCAGTATTGGTCAACCGAAATATTGGTGGTATAGAACATACCGGCCAGATAGATGCCCGCCAGGGCGACAAGGTCCAATGTGAGCACACCGGCAATACCGCTCCATTTTCCTTTGCTGAAGGTTGCCGCAACATTGTAAAAGAAAATCAACATACAGATTACAATTCCGATGTCCGCCCAGCGTGGAGCCTCAATATATTCTCGCCCTTCATTGATGAACCAGCGCGTGAAATCATCTCCAGGACCAGTTTGAATAAACAAAAACACCAGCACCACAACGGTTACTGCGGATGTCAGTACCCAGAAACCAAGATTGCCCAGTTTAAGGCCGACAATTTCGGTTTCACTCTCTTCTTCCAGAAGCCAGTACACCGAGCCGATAAAACCATACAGCATCCACACAATCATGGCGTTAATATGCACGGTACGTGTGATGTTGAAGTTAAGCAGCCCTTGCAGAAAATCTGGTTCCAGATACTGGATGCCTGACAACAGACCAAAAAGAATCTGGGCCACAAACAGGACGACTGCCACAATATAATATTTAACGGCCAGTTGTTGGCCACCATTCAAATGCGCGAGACTCATTGCTCAGCCCTCCTTATCAATTACGGTGAAACTGTAGGGGAATCCATTTGTATCAATGGAAGACATCCATTTCAGAAAAGCTATCACTGCTCTGGCTTCCTCTTCGCTGATATTAAGATCCGGCATCGTGCGCCCGGAACCGAATGAACGTGCATTATCTTGTGGATGCATCAGAAAATCGATCATCATCTGTTCCCGCTCGCCTTCGGAACTCCAGGCCGGATCGAGCCACGCCTTGGTTAAATCTGGTGCAAAATAAGAGCCATTACCAAGCAGTGTATGGCAGCCCATGCAGTTTCTTCCCTGCGTAATCTTTTTGCCATGTGTCACCAGTGCTTCGGCTTCCTCTTCACTTAACATTTTACCGAACAACGGGTCATCACCACCGATTACGGGCACCTGAAAGTTGCGTTCATCATTGAATTCATAGCTGATGTGTTTATTGATAACCGAATAAGCGGGAACTCTCTCACTGCCGACAGAAATCTGCGGAAGTGTATCCACCGTCAGGGCAATCAGCACAAGAAACATAAAGCCCGTCACCCAAATGGCTGTTTTTTTCCAGAATGTTTCACTGGACCACCATGGAATATTGCTACTCATATCGCCTCCTTTTGCGAGTTTGATTTTAATGATGTTTCGGAATTATCTGTCTCTTCAGCAGAAACTGGCGGGTATGCATTCTCATCAGCTGTGTGCGTGCCGACACAAAGCTTCCAGATACCGTGCGGTGCAAGCAGGTAACCGACAAGCATGGCGATAACCAGCCACCACCAGAAACCATTGAGATGGGCTGCTGAACCAAGTGTGAGGACTGAGATAAAAAGAATGCCGTAAGAGCCATAGGCTGTAGCCATCATCCAGGGTTTGGATTGAAGTCGGGACCAGGCAAACAGCAGCGCGTACAGGGCCCCCGACATAATAATCATGGCTCCTGAGAAAAAAACGATGAAGAAATCCTTTAACTCTACAGGCTCAATCATAATATATATCCATAATAAATGTTTTTTAGATTGGGCTCATTTTAAACTGAATGATATGAATAGCAATGAGTTTGTTTGGCTGCGAAGGCAATTATAAAAGGCTTCAATTCAACTGTCATAAGTTTTGGTTCACATGCTCAGAAAGTCTGCCTGACTGATATGAAAGTCATCATAACAAACGAAGGGGAAGGACGGTCGAAGATATTTTATTGTGTGGATTCAGGCATGCATAACCATGCTGCTGCGGAAAATGGTGACAATGCCCATGGCTATAATCATGACTGCAGCAATACGCATGGCTGATGTGCGTAAAACCGGGGTCATTCTGTGCAGTACCGATGGGACAAGCATCATAGCAGGGATGGTGCCCAGTCCAAAGGCAGCCATCATCAGTGTGGCATTATATGCATTGCCGGCAGCAAGAGCCAGTGACAGGGCAGCATATACCAGTCCACAGGGCAGTAAGCCGTTAGCGAGTCCCAGCACGAACCAGCTACCGGCGCGCGCGTGCTCTGAAGCCTGACGTGCCAGCTGTGCCAATCCGCTTTTCCGGCTTGCCCAGGTACTGAAACGAC
>WFUI01000016.1 GCA_015485035.1 Mariprofundus sp. | reverse complement strand
GACAGTTTGTTGCGCAATCGCTCTGTTTTGGCATGATTGCCGCCGCTTTACAGCCTGCCAATGCCGGGATGGTGGAATTGGTAGACACACGGGACTTAAAATCCCGAGGACTTAACTGTCCGTGCGGGTTCGACTCCCGCTCCCGGTACCAACAAGCCCCGTTGAATGTTATTAATATTCAACGGGGCGCATTAAGCCTTTATCAAACAGCCATGACTTCATGTTATCAACTCTCTTTTTCATCAGACATGTATCTTTATACTCCTTGATGTGAGCGATTCCTTGCATGCGACAGCTGCATCGGTAAGCTGACGGGTGTTAGTGTTTTCACACTGAATCTGCATCAGGGCATGGAGGGCATTATATGATTGAAGGCTCATGTCTGCGTATCTATCTGACAGAATCCAGCCGCATTGATGGCAAACCGGCCATGGAAGCGATCCTCGACCTGTGCCGTAATGCCGGGTTACGCGGTGTTTCGGTGGTGCGCGGTATTGAAGGCATGGGATCACATGGCGATGTGCATTCCACATCATTTCTCGCCCTGTCCAGCGACCTGCCCCTGCTGATCGAGGCCATTGATACAACGAACCGAATTGAGCTCGCCCTGCAGCAGATGCGTCCGCATCTGGGTGAATGCTTGACTGCCGTGTGGCCGGTATCCCTGATGCGCAACGGAGAACTCAATGGAAATGATTAACTTGCTACGAAAGGTGCCACTGTTCTCCGAGCTCAATGAGGAGGAACTGGCATCAATTGCCGCACTGGCCAGCAGTATTGAAATCTGCAAAAAAAGTGTCGTCGTACAGGAATTTGAGCCGGGAGATTCGATGTATGTCATCCTGGATGGGGAAGTAAAAGTCTCGACCTATTCTGTTGACGGGCGTGAGGTTGTATTGGCATTACTAGGCAAAGGATCATTCTTTGGCGAGATGTCGCTGCTGGATGAAGAGCCGCGTTCAGCCAATGTAACGACCATGGTCGATTCAAAATTCGCCAACATCCGCAGATGTGATCTGGTGCCGTTACTGCTTGAGCAGCCGGCGATTTCGTTGAAACTTCTAACAGAAATCGCCTCTCGCCTGCGCAAAACCAGCCGTGTACTGGAACGCATCAGCAGTATGGATGTTTCACACCGCCTTTATGCCTATCTGGTCGACCACTGCCAGCGTTTCAGTCAGCAGGATCACGACGGCTGGTACACGACTGTGCTGCCAACCCATCAGTTACTTGCCGACCAACTTTCCACCAGCCGTGAAACTATTTCACGTGCAATCAGTCAGTTAAAAAAGGACGGTATTCTCGTTCAACGCGAAGGGCGCGGCCAAATGCGTATCGATGTCGAAACACTGGAAGGTATGCTGGACGATTTTTAGCTTCTCATTCATAACGCATCGTGATGATAGCGGGGAAGCGGTGTGATGATCGCGCAGCAGTATTGATGAATAGGCCGGGTTAAAGGGACAGATTTACCATGAAGCCGGCCTGACGAATACGTTCTGCAGTGATCTGCATCCATACCTCATCCAGCGCACTCAGATGCATCGCTTCTTCCTGCAATGAGGGTCGCGCCAGTCCATACAGCAGGATACCCTGAATCGGCACGCCATCCCGCTTTAACGTCTTAAGGAACCCGATGTAAGCAGCCAGTTCATGCTCAGTGGGTGGTTGACCATCCCAGGCAGCCATACAAGTTTGAATCCATGTCGGACAGCTTTCAGCCGCGGCCACAACCTGCCTATACAGCCGTTCGGCATCGAGTTTGACGCCGTTGATTCGCTGAATACCGGCATCGGTCACACTGTCTACCTTAATCCAGATTTCGCCATGGTGTTTTGCCATATACGTCAGTCCCTTCTGCACATGTGGCTTATGCACATAGGAACCATTGGTAATCAGCCGGAGCGGAACAGACAGACCGAATTGCTGCATCACATCAACAAGCACCGTGACCACCTGGTCAAAGGCTGCGCTGCTGGTCGGCTCCCCATTGCCGGAAATGGCTATATCACACAGGCTACGGCAAGCTTCCGGTACGCATTGGGACATAAATGAGCCGTGTACAATATCATCCAGCATTGCGGTCAGTTCAGCCCGCAACAATTCAAGATCAATCTCCGGGGCCACGCCGCGAACAAGGTCAGGTACCTGACAATAAGCACAGTGCCAGTTACAGGCATTGTTCGTATTCAGGTTAACACCGACAGAGACACCGCCGGCACGGCGGGAGACGACAGGATAAATATAGGTCATGCCGGCTGCATCACGATCATGGTTTCCTGTACTGAGTAGCTTATTCATGTGTCATGCTGTGCAATCTGCGCACAAACCTGCGACATGGCCGCAGTCACCCGGCTTAATTGCTCCGGTGTAATTACAAAGGGGGGCATGGTGTACAGGAGCTTCCCGAACGGGCGCAGCCAGACACCCTGCTCGACCAGTGTTTTCTGAACCCGCAGCACATCAACAGGTTGCCGCATTTCAATCACGCCAATTGCTCCCTTGATGCGAACATCTGCCACAGCAGCAAATTTCCGGCAATCAGCCAGCTGTTGCTCCAGTTGCTGCTCAATGGCGGTAACGCGAGTTTGCCAGGGCGAGTCCATTAACAATTCGATACTGGCCAGGGCTACGGCACATGCCAGTGGATTGGCCATGAATGTTGGCCCATGCATCAACACGCCGGACTGTTCACTCCCCCTATCAGCATGGATACCATCACAAACACGGCTGGAGCATAATGTGGCGGCCAGTGTCATATAGCCTCCGGTCAGCGCTTTTCCGATACACATAATATCAGGCTGTATCCCGGCCTGATCACAGGCAAACATGGTTCCGGTTCGGCCAAAACCGGTGGCGATTTCGTCACAGATCAGCAGCACGTCGTGTTT
>WFUI01000015.1 GCA_015485035.1 Mariprofundus sp. | reverse complement strand
TCGGCATGCAACAGATAGTTGGTCATAAAAACGATCAGAATGGCGCGCATGCCATAATAGCTGAAGCGCTCGGCAGCCTCATTGCCAATGATAAACGCAATGCCGGGCGGAAGTGCCCGGGTGGCCTGCGGTGCAGTGCGGTAGTCAGGGCTCGGCATCAGGCGTTGATACACGGGTCGGGCGCTATTGGCAATTTTGAATCATCCGTTCATACAACTTTAATCAGCGCTTCCCCAGAGTTCTGATGGGATTGTCCGGGGAGATGCTGATTGATTGCTATCCTGACAAAAATCAGTTCATCCGTGGCCTGCACGGCAGCACTGAATGAATCAGCACTTCCCTGAGCATACGCTTTGGCTCAATATCCCGCATCTTGAAACAGACGATCACATTCCCCCATCCGGAGTTCGCATGCCATTACGATTGACGTTGATATTATCCCTGTTTGCCGGTTTGTTTGTAACTGGCGCCGGCGCCGCCGAATTGCAGCAGGCAACATTCAAAAACGGCGCCAAACTGATTGTGGAGGAGGATCACTCCGCTCCTGTCGCCATGGTGCAGATATGGCTCAAGGTCGGTGGCCGTGACGAGGTGCCGGGCAAGACCGGTCTGGCACATGTATTCGAGCATATGATGTTCAAGGGCTCGAAAAAGCTCGCTGCCGGAGAGTACAGCAAGCGTATTTCGGCCATGGGGGGTAACGACAACGCCTTTACCAGCACCGATTTTACCGCCTATTTTGAAACGGTGCCGGCCAGCCGTGTCAATGAAGTGATCGGCATGGAGGCAGAACGCTTTTCTCATCTGGCCCTGCGCGACAGGGATTTCCAGAAAGAAATCCGGGTCATCATGGAGGAGCGCCGCATGCGCACAGAGGATGACCCGAACAGTCGCATGTTCGAGGAACTGTCAGCCGCATCATTGCGCCTGCATCCCTACCGAAATCCGGTGATCGGCTGGATGCAGGATCTGAAGAAATTAACTATCGATGATGTGAAAGCCTTTTATAAACAACACTATGTGCCGGGTAATGTCGTGGTGGTGGTCGTCGGCGATGTTGATTTCAAACAGTTGAAAAAGCGCGTCGCGGCCACGTTTGGCCGTATAAAGGCTCGTCCTGTGATGCCTCGTTTCAATCCGGCCGAGCCGGAGCCGTTCGGGCCGAAACGCATTGTTGTCAAACTGCCGGCCCAGTTACCTATGCTGGCGATAACCATTCCCGTGCCGGTCTGGAAGCCGGGTGTCAATGACACGGAAGCGGCAGCGCTTGCGCTGGCTACACATATCCTGGCTGGCGGTCGATCGGCACGTATGAGCCGCGAACTGGTGGATGAAAAACGTCTGGCATTCAACACCAGTGCCGGTTACGACGAATCAGCCATGGGGCTCGATCTGTGGTATGCCTATGGCATGCTGGGGCCGAAACAGACCCCGGAAGCATTTGAAAAAGCTTTTTGGAAACTGCTCGATGAGATGGCCCGCAAACCGGTCAGCACCAAACAGCTGGCGGCGGCCAAACGTAATATTACAGCGGCCAATGTATTTGCCCAGGATTCACTCTATCTGCGTGCCAAGCAGATCGGCCATCTGGAAGTGGTGGGGATTGGTGCCGCCAATCGAGACAACTGGCTGAAGGCCATTCAACAGGTAACGCCGGCAGATATTCAGAAAGCCGTAGCACGATGGCTCATACGGGATCGCTCGACCACTGGCATCCTGATCCCGGAGGTGAAATCATGAATATGCGTTTTCCCCGCCCGCTGATTGCTTTTCTTGTGTTTATGTTTGCTTCAATCTCGCAAGCACAGGCCATTCCGCCAATCCAGCAGGCACAGCTTGAAAACGGAGTGCGCGTGTTACTGATGGAAGCGCATAATGTACCAATGGTGTCCATGAAGCTGGCACTGCCGGCCGGTAGTCGCTTTGATACAACAGATAAAGGTGGTACGGCCAGCCTGCTGGCCGATATGCTGAGCGACCATACCGCCAAACACGGACACATCGCCTGGGATGATTTGCTGGATGCGAATGCGATCAAACTGGGGGCCGGTGCGGGCCGGGATGATTTCAGCCTGTCCCTGACCGTTCTCAAAGAGGCACTGAACCCGGGGCTGGATGCATTTTCCGAAGCCTTGCTCCAGCCGGGCTGGAACAAAAAGCGCTTCGCCATTCTCAGGCATGATGCCATTGCCGCGGCACAGAAATCCCGTGAAGAGCCCGGTGTTCGGGCCGCACAGGCTGCGGCCGGATTACTGTTCGCGAACCATCCCTACGGTCACCGCCCCGGTGGCACGATGGAAACACTGGCGCGCATCAGTCTTGCCGACTTGAAAACACTCTATGGTGCTCAAATCAAACCGGCAGATGCTGTGCTGGCAGTCAGCGGCGATATCACCATGGCCGAATTGCTGCCGCTGTTGAATGCACGACTCTCCGGCTGGAAAGGTAAAGCAGCCAGAGGGTTGATGGACATCAGTCCGGCACAGGCTGTCGCCGGTAAACAACGGGATGTGATATTGCCTACCACGCAGATGCTGGTGCAGTTGCTGCGCCTGGGTCCGGCCCGTAATGATGCGGACTTCTTTCCTGTGTTTGTGCTTAATCACATGCTGGGCGGAGGCGGCTTCGGTTCGCGTTTGATGGAAGAAGTGCGTGAGCAGCGCGGGCTGGTATACGGTGTCTATTCCTATTTTCAGCCCCTGGCAGTACCCGGTCCGTTTGTTATCACCTTGCAAACGCGGGCCGATCAGGCCAAACAAGCAGAATCTGTCGTGCGTGATGTGCTTGCAGCAATGGCCAGCGGAAAAATCAGCCAGCAACAGATGATTGCCAGCAAGGAAAACCTGATTGGCAGTTTTGCCCAGCGCATGGATTCCAACCGTGAACGGGTCGGCCTGATTTCGATGATCGGCCTGTATCATCTGCCGCTGGATTATCTGAGCCGGTGGCAACAGCGCGTGCAAGCGATCACGCTGGATCAGATCAAGGTACAGGCGGCCAGATATCTTAAACCGGATCAGTGGAACCGCGTGCGGGTCGGCCCGAAGTCCGCGCTCTGAACAGCTGCTGATTCGTTAGCATGCGCATTACTGCCGGAGCCATGCGCGGACGTGTCATAACGGTGCCGAATGTGCCGGGATTAAGGCCGACCCCGTCGAAAGTACGGCAGGCGCTGTTTAATATTCTCGGGTCTGTGGACGGATTTCGCATACTCGATCTGTTTGCAGGTTCCGGCATTATGGCACTGGAAGCCTTGTCCCGTGGCGCGGCATCGGCGACCTCCATCGAACAGGACCGCCGTGCTGTCAAAGCCTTGCAGCAAAGCCGCGATACCCTGAACATGTCGGATCAATGGGTGATTCAGACCGGCAGCGTGGAGCAGGGCCTTGCCCGACTGGCTGGAAAAGCCTTTGATCTGATTTTCGCCGATCCGCCTTATGCGCGTGGATTCACTGAAGTATTACCGGATTTATTGACGCAATATGATATTCATTGCGACCAACTGGTGATCGAAGAGTCCGCCCGCGTTAAACCCGTATGGCCCGATGGCTGGGTTTGCCGGCAATCCCGCCGTTACGGTGACACCTGCCTGCATTTCCTGTTGCGTCAACGGATTGAGTAAACAGGCTGGCGCCGCTACCGTTGGCAAACTTTCTGGAGGTTTTACGTGACCCATATCCGAATCGCTACCCGTCGTTCCCCGCTGGCCCTGTGGCAGGCTGAATACATTTCGGCAGAACTGAAGCGGCTTGATCCGACTGTGACCACTGAACTGGTCAAAATTATTACCAAAGGTGACAAAATTCTCGATGTGCCGCTGGCACAGGTGGGCGGTAAGGGTTTATTCACCAAGGAAATCGACGAGGCCTTGCTGGATGGGCGGGCCGATATTGCCGTGCACTCCATGAAAGATGTGCCGACTGTACTACCGGAGGGAACCAGTATCCGTGCCCATCCCAAACGGGAAGATCCGCGTGATGCCATCGCCACCATTACCGGCGGCGGACTGGACAGTCTGCCGGAAGGCGCCACGATTGGCACCTCCAGCCTGCGGCGCATTGCCCAGATTCAGGCCCGGTTCCCGCATTTTAAATTTGTTTCGATTCGCGGCAATATCCAGACGCGCTTGTCCAAACTCGGTGTCGAAGTCGATGCGGTTATTCTCGCCGCCGCCGGTGTGCTGCGCATGGGCATGGCCGATCAGATGCATGATTTTATTGATACGGATGTACTGCTGCCTGCTGTTGCTCAGGGCACGCTGGGAGTGCAGACGCGCGATGCCGATGATGCCATTAATGCACTGGTCGATCAGCTCAATGATGTGGACACAGTGGATCGTACCCGCGCTGAACGCGCATTTCTGGCTCGTCTCGAAGGTGGCTGTCAGGTACCGATTGCCGCTTTTGCCGTGCTCGATGGCGATTCGCTGCACCTCAAAGGGCTGGTCGGGGCGGTTGATGGTTCAGTCCTGATTGTGCGTGAAAGCACAGGCAACCGGGCTGATGCTGAAGCGATGGGGGTTGCACTGGCCGATGAAGTGCTCGATGCCGGTGGTCGACCAATTCTGGAAGCGCTGTATGCAGCAGAAACCTGATTGCCGGGCGTCTGTATACACCGGTCATTGTGAGTCATGTCACGGAAATGACACATCGATAAGATAATTTATGCCACACTGTCAGCAGCAGTAACAGGTATTTTCAACTGAATCAAAGGCGGAGCGTGCAAACTCCGCCTTTTTCTATGCTCTTATTTAGGCGTCGAGCCGCTTGTAGCCGAATTTGACCTTTGCAGTGTCATTTAGACACATGGATATTAACTGGTGACCCTCCTCACAGTACGGCTGAATGCGAATCGCCAGCTTTAATCCCGGATCATCCCCGAGGAGGTAACCATGTCTGCAATTTTCAGTTTAGATCACCAAAAACGGCATTTGTATCTGGAGAAAAACTGGGACGATATCCTGTTTATCATGCAGGTGCCTGTTGCGCTGATTGCACTGGCGACGCTGTTTTTCCTTAGATAGTCGCCCGCACCGGAAACATTTTGTTTATCCATACAGGCGGAGCCAATCGGCTCCGCCTTTTTTATTGACC
>WFUI01000014.1 GCA_015485035.1 Mariprofundus sp. | reverse complement strand
TCCACCATACGGGCACGACCGGCCTCATCAAAATGCGTTAAATCTGTCATGCCTGCATCTCCCGATTTGCTTCCGAACGGGAAACCTCCAGCAACAGCTTCCCTTCACGCATATGCCAGTGTTGATGCGCCAGAACCCGGGCATCTTCGACATCATGGCTGACCATAAGCACAGGTATTTTCAGCGCTGCCTGTATTGATTTCAAATGCATCCGTAAACGCTGGCGAATAGCAGGCGCCTGTGCTGAAAACGGTTCATCCAGCAACAGGACAGATGGCCGTCTATAAATGGCTCTGGCCAGTGCCACCCGCTGCGCTTCTCCGGTAGAAAGCATATGCGGTTTACGTTGCATGAAAGACGATATTTCAAACCTGTCAGCCAGCTCTGCCAGCCACGCGGAATCCACTGACTCCGTTCCCAGCAGGATATTCTTTTCTACGCTCAACCACGGCAACAAAGCCGCATCGGTCCACACACACCCCAGTTGGCGATGCTCGGATGACAACTCAAATCCGGCACTGCTATCCATGTATATTTTATCACCGAACTGCAACTGCCCGCCAACCTGTTCGAGCCCGGCCAGACAACGCAACAGGGTTGTTTTACCCGCCCCGTTCTCACCGGAAATGATGATGAACGCATTGGCAAAGCTGGTCTCCACCTGCAAATCCAGTGAACCAACACGCGTCGTGATTTTAATGTAGTTCTGAATTCGATTCACTTGCCAACCTCAATATTCAGCCCCTTCCGGTTCATCGCATACACCACGGATAACATCACAAACGATACAGCCAGCAGAATCAGCGCCAGCATCCATGCTTCAGACTGTTGTTGCATTTCCACCATTTCAAACAGGGCAATGCTGGCCACTTTGGTTTCTCCCGGGATCGAACCACCCACCATCAACACCACGCCGAACTCCCCCATGGTATGGGCAAAGGACAATGCAGCGGCCACCAGCACACCGCCTTTGGCAGCCGGTAACATCACCTGCAACAGTGTTTGCTTCAGATTCAGCCCCTGAGTCCTTGCCATTTCCAGCCAGCTGTCCGGAATCGCCCGCAATGCCTGCTGCATGGGCTGCACGGCAAATGGCAGGCTGTACAACACAGAGGCAACCACCATGCCGGAAAACGAGAAGGCCAGCGAGCTGTCAAACAACTCATACCATGTGCTGCCCAATATCGAGTCCGGTGCAATCATCACCAACACGAAATAACCGAGCACCGTCGGCGGCAATACCAGCGGCAAGGCCACGATCACCTCCAGAACAGTACGTCCGGCAAAGGTTTTGAATGCCAGCACATACGCCAGCGGCAATGCGATCAGCAACAAAATGCCCGTAGTGGTCAGAGCCAGCTGTAGCGAAATGAACAGTGATTCCAGCATCAGCGCCGCTGCCGGGCCAGTTGTATTTTCTGCGGCTTTGAAATATTAGCCAGCCAGGTTCTGGCCAACACCTTATCAGCCAATAAAACAACCTGATAATCAATACTTGCGATAGCACCCTGTTGCGAAGCCAGTGGTACAAAGCCGGCATCGACCAAACCCTTATTCACCATCATGGCAGCCTGCATGGCATTTTGAACATAGACGAATTTATGTTGCAAAACATGCCAAAACCCTTGCTTCTGGAGCACTGCCCTGGCTACTTTTCCGAAGGGTGCAACGTCCGGGTTGGCAATCGCAATATGCCGAATAGATGGACTCGCCAAGGCGTTGAGGTCTGCAACGTGTTTGCCAATCATGATGCCAAGGTAACCCTGCCCTGCTTCCTGACGGTCCAATACTTTCCCCAGTTTCGTCAACATGGCCGGGCGCTGTTTATCTGCTGCAATGAATACATCAAACGGAGCACCCTGCACAATCTGATTATACAAACGCCCGGTGGAACCCAATACCAGATGAACCCTGACATGGTGCTCTTTTTCAAACACCCTGGCCTTTTGCTGCATCACAGGATACAAACTCGAAGCCACCGCCACTGTCAGTGTCTCAGCCGCATAAGAAGAGGAACCACAAAGGCACAAAGACATCAGAAGAATTGTGACCGAAGAAAATGCCTGTGGTGCGAAGCAAGAGGATATCCCCCGGGGGACAAAGAAAAACAAGGTTTTGATTCTCCTTTGTGTCTTCGCGCCTTTGTGGTGAAATGAATTCATGCTTCATCCACCGATATGAATCATCGAACGTTTTTCGCTGTCGGCATCGAAATCATACAGACCGACCTCTGGCTTGATCATGGCCGAGCGCAAAAACACCGCGCGAATATCATCATCGCTGCCACCGCCACGGATAAGGTCACGCAGATTGAGCTGATGGTCGGCTGGCAGGCAGGAACGCAAACCTCCATCAGATGTCAGACGCAAACGATTACAGCCTTCACAAAAACGTTCGGACATCGGCATAATAAAACCGACCTCGCCCTTGCTGCTTTTCAATGGCAGATATCGCGCTGCCGTATTTCCCGTTTGTAACGCAGC
>WFUI01000013.1 GCA_015485035.1 Mariprofundus sp. | reverse complement strand
GCGTGATAACTGCACTGTCAGGCATGAACACGGCTGAAGTGTTCCCGTCACAAACCAATTTTGTACTGATTCGCATACCTGATTCGGACAGTGCATTCGAACAGTTGAAACAGCATGGTATTCTGGTCAAGAATATGAACGGGGCACACAGGCTGCTGGCCAACTGTCTGCGTATTACGATTGGTACAAGCGCCGAAAATGACGCAGTGTTGACAGCACTGAAGGAGATTCTGATATGAGTCCTGATACACCACAGCGAGCGGCATCGATCGAGCGCACCACCAGAGAGACATCAATCCGTCTGAGTCTGAATCTGGATGGTAGCGGCCGGGCAAAGCTGAATTCATCGATCCCGTTTCTGGATCATATGCTGGAGCAGATAGCACGCCACGGACTCATTGATCTGACGGTTGATGCAACCGGTGATCGGGAAATTGATGATCACCACACCGTAGAGGATATCGGCATCTGTCTGGGCGAGGCATTGCGCGAGGCCATTGGCGATAAGTCCGGTATTGTGCGTTACGGCCATGCTTATGTGCCGCTGGATGAGGCCCTGTCGCGTGTTGTGCTCGACTTCTCGGGCCGGCCGGGTCTGGAATATCATATTGATTTTCCCAAAGAGACTGTCGGTGGCTTTGATATCGATCTGTTCAAGGAGTTCTTTCAGGCTGTGAGCAATCACGGACGCATCACGTTGCATATTGATGCACTGCGCGGCGGCAATAATCACCACATCATTGAAACGGTATTCAAGGCTTTCGGTCGTGCCCTGCGTATGGCTGTGGCATCCGATCCCCGTCAGAGCGGCATTCCGTCAACCAAGGGAGCGCTGTAACCACGAAGATACAAAGACGCACGGAATAGAATTTTTGCATCTCTGTGACTTTATGGCGAATATTTGCATATGATAGGACTTATCAACTATGGCATGGGAAATCTGCATTCGGTGGCCAAGGCACTGGAAAAAGCCGGCGGCAGGGTGGAGCTGGTTGATGATGCCGGCAAGCTGCAGGATTATGACCGTATTGTATTACCCGGTGTAGGAGCATTCAGGGATTGTATCGGTGCCTTGCAGAAAACAGGCATGGATGCGGCACTGAAAGCGTCGATTGATTCGGGCAAGCCGTTTCTCGGCATTTGTCTGGGCATGCAGGTACTGATGGATGTGTCCTGCGAATTCGGATCGTATCGCGGGCTCGGACTGATTCCCGGTGCCGTCAAACCATTCCCCGAACAGCATCCTGAACGCGGTTTCAAGATCCCGCACATGGGCTGGAATGATGTTGTCCTGTCATCCGCAAAAACACCGCATCCGGTACTGGCGCCGCTGGCCGGCAAGCAGGTGTATTATGTACATTCCTATTGCTGCATGCCGCAAAACCCCGATCATTTGCTGGCTGCCTGTTCCTACGGTGATTACCCGTTTGCCGCCGCCATCGGACGTGACAATATGGTGGCGGTACAGTTCCACCCGGAAAAATCACAGCGTGCCGGACTGGCGCTTCTGGAGGCATTTCTGCAATGGCATCCGTAAATACATTTGAACTGATCCCCGCGATTGACCTGAAAGGCGGCCATTGCGTACGTCTGAAACAGGGTCGCATGGATGATGCAACCGATTATGGCGACGATCCCGCTGCCATGGCGGCACACTGGCAGTCGCTCGGAGCGACACGATTGCATGTGGTCGATCTGGACGGTGCATTCGCCGGCAAGCCTGCCAACCGCGAAGCCATTCGTGCGATTTGTGCGGAAATGACCATTCCCGTGCAACTCGGTGGCGGCTTGCGTGATCTGAATATGATTGAAGGGACACTGAACCTCGGGATTCAGCGGGTCATTCTCGGTTCTGCCGCCATCTCGAATCCTGCCCTGGTAACTGATGCATGCAGTGCTTTTCCGGGTCAGGTGTGTGTCGGTATTGATGCCAGAGCCGGTATGGTGGCTGTGCATGGCTGGGATGATGTTACGGATGTCAGGGCGGTTGATCTGGCCGGGAAATTCGAGGATGCCGGTGTGTCAGCTATTATTTACACCGATATTTCGCGTGACGGTATGTTGACCGGGCCGAATATCGAGGAGACGGTGAATCTGGCCCGTGCCATTTCCATTCCGGTCATTGTATCCGGTGGGGTGGCACGCATGGATGATGTGACTGCCTGTGCCACGCATGCCAATGACGGTATCTGTGGCGCTATCACAGGCCGGGCTATTTACGAAGGTTCTCTGGATTTTGCCGAAGCGGTTAAACTGCTCAAATGAAAACCCGTGCTGAGTAAACGAATTATTCCCTGTCTGGATGTGGCGCACGGACGTGTCGTCAAGGGCGTGCAGTTTGTCGATATCATTGATGCCGGAGATCCGGTCGAGGCGGCTATCAAGTATGATGAGCAGGGTGCGGATGAACTGACATTCCTTGATATACGTGCCAGTCACGAGAGCCGCGATACGCTTTACCACATGGTGACCGAAGTCGCCGAACATGTATTCATGCCGCTGACCGTGGGTGGCGGTGTAAAAGCTCTGGGGGATATTGAAAATCTGCTGCATGCCGGTGCCGATAAGGTCTCCATCAATACTGCCGCGATTTTCACGCCGGAACTGGTCAGGGATGCAGCCGAGCGATTCGGTTCCTCAACGATTGTGGTGGCTGTGGATGCCAAGCGTGTAGAGCAACACTGGGAATGTTTCACCCACGGCGGCAGAAAGCCCACCGGTATCAATGCGGTGGCATGGGCGAAACGCATGTCCGATTACGGAGCCGGCGAAATCCTGTTGACCAGCATGGATGCGGACGGCACCAAAAACGGTTATGACATTCCGCTGACATGCGCCGTATCCGATGCGGTGACTGCGAATGTCGTTGCATCCGGCGGCGTCGGGACACTGGAGCATCTGGCCGCAGGGTTGAAAGAGGGGAAAGCCGATGCCGTACTGGCCGCCTCGATTTTCCATTTCGGTACCTTTACCATTCATGAAGCCAAGTCCTATCTGGCAGCACAGGGAATCCCGGTACGCCTGTAATGCACTTGACCGCTGACGCTTCAGCTTTCACCGGTTACGTCTAAATGGAATGGGCCCAGCAATTCGTTGAGCAGTATGGCTACTGGGCCGTATTTATCTGGACCTTCATCGAAGGGGAGAGCGTATTCATTGCGGCAGCGGCTCTGGCTGCGGCGGGGTTGTTGACCCCCTGGAAAGTGATTGTGGTTGCTGCCTGTGGTGCTTATGTCGGTCACATCGTATTTTTTATAATCGGTCGCTGGAAAGGGATCGCGGTTATCGAGGCCATTCCATTTCTCAAGCGTCATTATCCCAAGGCCAATATGATACTGGATCAATATGCCCACTGGTCGATTTTCATATTCCAGTACCTCTATGGCACGCGTCTGGTTGCTGCGATTATGTTCGGTTGTTCGAGTATAGGTTTTGCACGTTTCGCGTTGTTGCAGGTGGTCAATTGCCTGAGCTGGGCGCTGATTATCTATACGGCCGGTCATCTGCTCGGCATGGCCGGCATGGCCATTCTTCATCGTTTCGGTGTAGCCGGACTGGTTGTCGTGCTGCTGGTGGCATTGGTGGTCGGCGGCTGGATGTATTTTCGTTACGGTCACCGGCATGTACGCAATCATCTGGATAAACATGATCGCCATCACGGAAAGCATAGTGACGAATAAGGTCTGAAGGTATATAATAACAGGGACGGAGGTGGTTGTATGTCTGTCCGACCTGCTGCTGTTGCCGGCCTGTTTTATCCCGGAGATGCCCGGGAGCTGGCAGCACTTGTTTCCGGTTATCTGAACGATGCAACAGCCCGTTTGCCCGCAGCGCTGCCAGTTCCCGAAGCCGTCATCGTACCGCATGCCGGTTATATCTATTCCGGCCCGACAGCCGGTTTTGCCTATGCCGCGCTGAAAGGTGCCATGATCAGTCGTGTGGTCTTGCTGGGCCCGGCTCATCGCCTTGCTTTTTACGGTATGGCCCTGTCCGGTTACGATGCATTTGCCACGCCGCTGGGTGATGTGCGACTCGATACCGCAGCCACGCAGCGGTTGCTGACATTACCCGGGGTACATGTGAATGATGCCGCCCATGCACAGGAGCATTCGCTGGAGGTGCAGCTGCCGTTTCTGCAAACGGTACTCGGTGATTTCTCACTGCTGCCGGTCTGTATCGGTTCCGTACAGCCGGATGCGGTGGCACGGCTGATCGAAAGCCTGCGGGGTGATGGGAATACCCTGTTTGTCATCAGTTCCGATCTGTCCCACTACCACAGCTATGATGAAGCCCGGGCGCTGGATCGGCACAGTATTGATACGGTACTGGCCATGCGGGATGAGCTGAACCATGAGCAGGCATGCGGTGCTACCGGCATCAATGCGCTGTTGAGCGTATCCGGACATCATGGCCTGGCCGCACGGTTACTGGATTATCGTAATTCGGGTGATACCGCTGGTGACAGGGATCGCGTGGTCGGATATGCATCCATCGCATTTCACGGGCAGGAGAAAGCATCATGAACGATCCGCTCCGCAGGGGAGAGTTACTCATTGCACTGGCCCGTCATGCGATTGCCGCACAACTCGGGATAGCAGGCGCAGACGCGGTGAAAGAAACGGATATGAACGGTCATGAATGGCTGCAGGAAACCGCAGCGACGTTTGTCACGCTGACCATGAATGGCCAGTTGCGTGGCTGTATCGGTTCGCTGGAGGCTCACCGCCCGCTCATTGACGATGTACAGGCCAATGCGGTGGCGGCGGCTTTTCACGATCCCCGCTTTTCGCCGCTGAGCCGGGATGAATTCGACGATGTAAGGGTCGAGGTATCGGTGTTGTCGGCGCTGGAACCGATCCCTGCGCACAATGAGAATATGGCGCTGTCGAATATCAGACGGGGTGTCGATGGCGTTGTCTTCAAATATGGCACGCATCAGGCGACATTCCTGCCGCAGGTGTGGGATCAGTTACCGGAGCCCCGGCAGTTCATGGCGCATCTGAAACAGAAGGCGGGGTTGTCTGCCGGTTTCTGGCATCCGGAAGTGCTGTTATATAAATATCAGGTCAGCAAATATACTGAGCAGGGGAAATCAAAAGAATAGAAGGCATAGCCATGGCGAATGAACATTACCCGGGACGATACTGGCACAGGCTTGAGGATGGCCGTATCCAGTGTGATGTCTGCCCGCGCGATTGCAAACTGCACGACGGGCAGCGGGGGCTGTGTTTTGTGCGCAAACGTGAAGGTGACCAGATTGTACTGACGACCTATGGCCGTTCATCCGGCTTCTGTATCGATCCGATCGAGAAAAAGCCGCTCAATCATTTTTATCCCGGTTCCAGTGTGCTGTCGTTCGGCACTGCCGGCTGCAATCTGGCCTGCCGTTTCTGCCAGAACTGGGATATTTCCAAATCACGCGAGTTCGATCGTCTGTGCGATCAGGCCGAACCGGAGCAGATTGCCCGGGCCGCTGCCGCTCACGGCTGTAAAAGTGTGTCTTTCACCTATAACGATCCGGTCATATTTCTGGAATATGCGGTGGATACCGCCCGCGCCTGTCATGCACTGGATATTAAAACCGTGGCTGTAACCGCCGGTTATATGCACGCGGAAGCACGCCGCGAATTCTTTGCCCACATGGATGCGGCCAATGTGGATTTGAAGGCATTCACGGAAGATTTTTACCATAAGCTATGCGCCGGCCAGTTGCAGCCGGTGCTCGATACCCTGCAATATCTGAAACATGAAACGGATGTCTGGTTCGAAATCACCACCCTGCTGATTCCGGGAAAGAATGACAGCGATGAAGAGCTCACGGCCATGTGCGAGTGGATCGCCGAATATCTGGGGCCGGATGTGCCGCTGCATTTCACCGCCTTTCACCCGGACTGGAAAATGACCGATATTGCGCCCACGCCGCCGCCGGTATTAACCCGGGCACGCAATATCGGGCTGCAGGCAGGGCTGCACTATGTGTATACCGGCAATGTGCACGATACCGCCGGTGGCACAACATTCTGTCCGGGTTGCCGTTCGGCGGTGATTGTACGCGACTGGTACGAGATTCCGGAACATCATCTGTCTGATGACGGCCACTGCATCGCATGCGGTAGCGCTGTGCCGGGTCGCTTCGGGCCGTTCACCGGTGCTTACGGCGCCCGTCGCATGCCGGTCAGGATTTGATTGTTATAACGGGAAGCCGGATCACGCCATCTGTGCCATAACCGCTGAAGTTCGGTTGATCAATCGTATCCCCCATTCTGTTCCATGAGTTTTTTCTGCCGGTCATCCCATCTCTTGCGTCTATCGAGATGCTCCTCATTGTTCCGGTCGCGTCTGTCTCCACGGCAACCGCTGCGGTTTTTTGCACGGTGGCGTTCTTCTGATGCGCGGTCGGGGCACAGGCGGACAGCATCAGGGTCGCGGTAATATAAAGATATCGCTTCATCATAATCTCTTCAACAGCCCCGGCTTGCCCGCCCGGGGCATCCCGGCAAGCGACTGTAAGCATGGATCGGCCTGCGTATACATCGTGCAATATATATGCTATAACAAAGAGGCACTTCAGAAGTAAAAAATGATTTTGTAAATGATGCGTGTGGTTTTCATGAAAGAGGGCTGACAGATATGGCAGATGATATCCCGGCAAGGTTAAGAGCAGCGTTTTCACCGCTGAAACGGCCTTCATCGACACGCAGTGAACCTGTTCTGTTTATCCTATGGCTGACCATACCTGTCGGAATGGTCTTTTCACTGCTCAATTATCTGGGCGGCAATTATACACTGGCAATAATCGAGTTTTTTGTGATGGTGTTTGTGCTGTTACCTGTCTACCGGCTGGTGAAAAGTGGTAAACACATCAGTTTGTGCGAACACATTGTCATGCTGGCTGCAGTGATCATGTTCGGCACGCTGCTGATCACCGGTGGCAAGGGAGGAGCAGGAAACAGCTGGATGTTCATTATCCCCTTTGTGGCGTTCTATATTAATGATCAACGGGCTGCATGGAAATGGATTGGTGTATTTTTCCTGATCATTCTAACTCACCTCATCCTTGCCAGTCAGGGTTATATGTCTGCATATTATTCGAACGAGCAGCTGGCGGTTTTTCTGGTGGCGTTCCTGTTTTATACGGTCATCGCATACGTTTTTAACAGCTACAGAAACCAGTATTCCATGCGCCTTGAAGCCGAGGTGAAACAGAAAACCTGCGAATTACAAACCAATATCGATAAATTAAGACACCTGGCATTATTTGATTCAATCACCGACCTGCCGAACCGGAAGCTGTTTATAGAGAAGCTTGAGAAGGCCATCGCAACAAGCGGGAGCCATGGTAACGCGCTGGCTGTGGTGGTGGTTGATCTGGATCGGTTTCAGGAAGTGAATAATATCATGGGGCATGACAAGGGTGATATTGTGTTGCGTCAAATGGGCCGGCGTATCAGTCGCCAGGTTCGCAGTTCGGATACAGTTGCACATATCGGAGGTGATACCTTTGCACTTATTCTGCCTGAAGCGGATCAGGAAACTATTGCTGCCATTACCGGAAAAATTGTCATGGCTATGGATGATCCGTTTGTCATTCAGAAGGATGCTGTCGAGCTGTCTGTTCATATCGGGGTTTCAATAGCGCCTCTGCACGGAAAGGATCCCCGGGTGCTTCTGCAGCGTGCCGATCTTGCCATGCGGCAGGCCAAGGCCGATCAAATGGGGAGCACTGTTATTTACGATCAGACACAGGATCCATACAGCTTCCGGAGTCTGGCGCTTTTCGGAAAATTGCGGAAAGCCATTGCAAATGGCGGGTTATCACTGGTTTATCAGCCGAAGGTTGATCTGGCCAGCATGCGTATCACCGGCGTTGAAGCGTTGTTGCGCTGGCATGATGAGGAAGAGGGGAATATTTCTCCGGGGGAATTCATCCCGATGGCAGAACAGACAGGCATTATCAATCAGTTGAGTGAATGGGTGCTTGAGTCTGCGGTTGTTCAGGCGGCAGTGTGGAAAAAACTGGAGTTATCCATTCCCGTTGCGATTAATCTGTCTCCGCAGAACCTTCTCGATTCGGAGCTCGCCGGGAAGATAAAATCCCTGCTGGAGCAACACGGTTTAAGCTGTCACGATATTTGTATCGAGGTCACCGAGACTGCGTTGATGACGCACAGGGAAAAGTCACTTTCCACACTCACCCGGTTGCATGATATGGGGGTCTCGATTTCCATTGATGATTTCGGTACAGGTTACTCATCATTGGCTTATCTGAAGGTGTTACCCGTCAATGAGCTGAAAATAGATCAGTGTTTTGTTTCAGGTATGCTGAAGAACAGTGATGATATGTTGATCGTGAAATCAACGATTGAACTCGCACATGGCTTTGGCCTGAGCGTTGTTGCCGAGGGTGTGGAGGATGATGAGACTCTCCGGACATTGAAAGAAATGGGTGCCGACAGGGTGCAGGGATATTTTTTGAGTCGCCCGCTTGCAACGGATGCCTTGCAGGAATGGCTGGTTAAATCCGAATGGGGTATCAAGGCACCATGCATCAGGCTGGTGCGGTAAGGAGATCGTGCTTTTCAAATAACTCAATCAGGCAATGAAAAACACGACCGGTTTTTGACGGTATTGAAGCCGGAAAGCTTTAAGCCATGATAGGGCAAAACTTTCAATGGACTGGAAGATATAGGCCTGGCCCCACTGCCCGTGCCCCCGCTGCCCGTGGAACATCATCTGTCTGATGACGGACACTGCATGACATGCGGTAGCGCTGTGCCGGGTCGCTTCGGGCCGTTCACCGGTGCTTATGGCGCCCGTCGCATGCCGGTCAGGATTTGATTGTGAACAGGAACAGGCTCTGATCCTGTTCTGAATTTGACCCTGTACCCGCAGGTACAGGGTCAATCATCGTGATCAGCGGAAATATGCCCGGATACGTTCCGGGCAGCGGGCGAGTTCGAACATCGCCAGCCCGGACAGAATCAGTGCTGTTCCGATCAGAACATCCGGGGTTAACGGTTCGCCATTGAGTATGTTTCCCAGCGCCAGGGCAAGAACCGGGCTCATCAATGCCATCAGTGAAACCCGGGTCGCCTCGACATGCCTGAGCACATAATAATACAGCGCAAAACCCAGCACGGAGCCGAACAGTGCCAGATAGGCGATGGAAACAGCTGTCCTGTCCGTGATGTCCGCCGGCAGCGGCTGCTGCGTGATCAGCCATGTGATCAGAAACAGCGGTGCCGCAAAAGCCAGCCCGCCACTGGTCAGTACGATGGCAGGCAGTTGTGCATCGATGCGTTTGACCCAGACCGCACTGGCCGAATGAATCAGTCCCGAGAGCAGCACACCCGCCACGCCGTATGCAGCATGCGTATCGAGATTCAGACTGCTGCTGAATATCACCGCCAGCCCGGCCAGACCGGTCAGCATCCCGGCCAGCCGGGACCGGGTCAGCGGTTCACCATCAAGCCAGAAATACGCCATGACGGCGGTAAACAGCGGTGACAATCCGAACAGCAATGAAATCCAGCCGGAGGGAATATACTGCGCTGCCCAGTAAACACTGAGCATGGCACCATAAATACCCAGACCGCTGATGATATAGGCCTGCATGGCGCGTCGTTTCCACTGCATGCCTGAACCGAGCAGTGCGGCCACAATCAGCGCAAGCAGGGCACCGATGACCATACGGCTGGTTACACCGAACAGAAAACCGGCATCCTCGCTGCTCCATGCAATGGCCAGCGGGGTTGTGCTCCAGATCAGGATGACTCCGATATATGCCATGGGGACAGACATTTTTTTCTCCTTATCGATGTTTTGATACTGTGTTGAGGGGGCTGAAATGAAAACGGCCACAGGTCTGATAACCCGTGGCCGTGATAAAATTCGGAATACTGTTGTTGTCTAGTTCAGAATATCAGCGCGCACGGGAACAGTTCGGCGGGCCAGCAGCCAACCGAACACGTTTGCTTTCACATGTGCCATGTGCGTATTCATGCCGCGAATCATGAGTACCACCCGTCGCCTGTCAACAGCAGTGCATGATCTTTCAGGCGGTGTGTGACTTTTTGTCTCAGGGGATTCAGACAGGATGACTGCATTTTTCAGCAGCTGTCTTGCATTCAATATTCAGGATTTGCCCCCCTGACCATCAACAGCCTTGAATAATTCTCTGTCATCCATAATAATTACACTTGTAATTACTTTTGAGGTCGTATTATGCAGATCAATGTTGTGAAAATCGGTAATTCCAGAGGCATTCGTATTCCCAAAAAGGTACTGGATCAATGTCATGTGGAAGATGCGTTGGAACTCACTGTTCAGAATGACGAGATTGTGTTGACGCCGGTGCATCGGAGACCGCGGGAGGGATGGACGGAGGCATTTGAGGTATCAGCTAGGGAATATGGCGAAGAGCCGCTTGATCAGGAGTGGCTTGATGCTCCGCTGGAGAATGAGGAAGAGCACGAATGGTAGCGACTGATGCTGTTCATCCATCACGATTCCAGGTGTGGCTTGTTCAGCTCAATCCAACGAGAGGCCATGAAATAAATAAAACACGGCCCTGTCTGATTATTTCACCTGATGAAATGGCCCGGTTGCGAACTGTTATTGTTGCACCGATGACAAGCAAAGGTTTTGATTATCCTTGCCGGGTACGATGCCGTTTTCAGGCGAAACAGGGGTTGATTCTGCTCGATCAGATTCGGACTGTTGATAAAACACGACTGACTAAATATCTCGGTACGGTGGATAAAAAAGTTCAAAGGAATATCTGCGATACGCTACATGAGATGTTTATTCTGTGAGATGACACGAGGCTGAAGCAGGATAGCTTTAAGTCATGATCCGGCAAAGCTTTCAATGGACTGGAAGATATAGGTCTGACCCCACTGAATTCTATTCAACGCATATCTTGTGCATAAACTATATTGAGGACTACAGTTAGCGGTGCAATGAATGCACCGGGGCGCAGGAGCGAAGCAAATCCGGGGAGGGGTCAACTCGATGATCGATTCCGGCGCACTGTTTTCACAACTGATTTCCACTTACTGGTGGCTGCTGCCGCTGCTTGTGCTCGGCGCCCTGTTCAAATCGGCATGGTTCAAAGGCCTTATCGGTGAAGCGCGCCCTTTTTCGTTTGATGACACCCCCGGCTGGCCAGTATGAGTGCGGACGCCTTGATTCCCATTGAGCGTATCCATCGCTCTATTCTGCTTCTGCGAAAGCAACGGGTGATTCTGGATAGCGATCTCGCAGAGCTATATGGTGTGGAAACCAAGGCATTGACGCGGGCGGTAAAACGCAACCTGGATCGGTTCCCCGAAGATTTCATGTTTCAGCTAAGTAAAGAAGAGTTCGACCACTTGAGGCGCCATTTTGGCACCTCAAGTCAGTGGGGTGGGCGGCGTTATCCGCCCTATGCCTTTACTGAACAGGGTGTGGCGATGCTATCCAGCGTGCTCAAAAGCAGTCAGGCCGTGCAGGTGAATATCGGGATTATGCGCGCATTTGTACAACTGCGCGCGATGACCGCCGATCACAAGGCGCTGGCGCGCAGGCTTCATCAACTGGAACAGAAATACGACAAACAGTTTGCCGTGGTGTTCGATGCCATCCGGGGGCTGATGGAGCCACCAACGCCAAAGAAGCGGCCTATTGGTTTTGTCCATCGCAGGAATGACGATGATTGATTTCGGCGCGCTGTTTTCACAACTGATTTCCGGCTTCTGGTGGGTTCTTCCGCTGCTTGCGCTGGCGGTCCTGTTCAAATCGCCATGGTTCAAGGGCTTCATCGGTGAGGTGATGGTTAATATGGCCGCACGCCTGTTTCTGGATAAAAACGATTATCACCTGATTAAAAATGTCACCATCCCGGGCAGAGCGTGCAAGGACATGAGGCTTTTCAAACAACTCGATAACTCATGCCAGACACTGCCACATAGTTCCAGCAACTTGCGCCAGGTACAGTTTTCTTTGATATGAACGCTAAGGTGACTATGATGGTGAGCATCTGATATTACCGGAGGTTATGTTATGCCGGCTTTGCAAGATATTGAATCACTGGCCATGCATCTGGAACAGTCTGAACGGGCTTTGCTTGCTGAACACCTGATCGCATCACTTGATACAGATACAGATGAATGTGCCGAACAATTATGGATGAAAGAGGCTGAATCACGATACATTTCGTATGAACAGGGAGAAGTCTCTTCCAGTCCGGCAGATGAAGTATTGGAACGGGCTCGCAACAGCCTGAAATGAATACCGTTCGTTTCCTCGCTCCTGCCGAAGAGGAAATGAATGCATCCGCACAATATTATGAGCAACAGCTCCCCGGTCTTGGTCACCGGTTTCTGGACGAACTTGATCGTGGCATCCGTGCAATCCGGATGCACCCTGAATCCGCCCCTGTTATTCATTCCGGGATTCGACGCAAACTGATCAGGCACTTCCCCTTTTCACTGCTGTATCGTATTACTCCAGCCGGGATTATTGTTCTTGCTGTTATGCATCAGCACCGAAGGCCGAACTACTGGAAGGACAGGGTTTGATCTACTCCGGCGCATTGTCTTCACAACTGATTTCCACTTACTGGTGGATTCTGCCGCTGTTTGCGCTCGCCGCCCTGTTCAAGTCGGCATGGTTCAAGGGTTTCTTCGGTGAAGTGATGGTGAATATGGCTGCCCGCCTGTTTCCCGATAAAAATGTCGCCACTCCGAGCGAGGATGGCACCAGCCGGAAAAGAGAAATACTACCGTTTTGTTCGGATTGTATTGCTAAAAGCGTAACATGGTCTAGAATTCGCATTAACAAAACCCGTCAAAGGCCATGCGCGCGAGTGTATCCTTGGCGGGTTACTTGTTTGTGCGGGGCAGATAAATGACCCGCCCCTTCGATAAATCACCCAAAACATATCAGGAGCAGATCGACATCCTGCGTGAACGCGGGATGCAAATTGACGATGCCCGAAAAGCCTGTTTCTATCTCAAGCATCTCAACTATTACCGTCTGGCTGCATACTGGCTCCCATTTGAAGCTGATCATGCAACACATACGTTCAGGCCAGGAATATCTTTTGAGCATGTGTTGAACCTGTACCTGTTTGATCGGGAACTGCGACTGCTGGCTCTGGATGCAATCGAGCGCATTGAAATCTCGGTGCGAGCGCATTGGGCTTATGAGATTGCCAATCGGCACGGCCCACATGCCCATCTTGATGCCGGACTGGCCCGAAACCGGAAGCACTACCAGGCGAATCTGGCCAAATTGAGGAATGAAGTACTACGTTCGGCATCCGGCGAAGTCTTCATTCGCCATTTTCAGCAGACGTACAATGAAGAGCTTCCGCCTGTCTGGGCTGCCTGCGAAGTCATGTCGATGGGGCTGCTGTCGCGCTGGTATCGTAACCTGAAACCATTCAATACCCGGGTTGCCATTGCAAAACCATATAAAGTCAGTGAGCAGGTGCTGGAATCGTGGCTTCATCATCTGTCCACCGTGAGGAATATCTGCGCTCATCACTCAAGGCTCTGGAACAGGGAATTCACTGTCACACCGAGAATTCCGTCTCCTTCGCCCCGTGGCCTGCGTGACCAGTTCGCTGATTGCTCCCGGAAATCTTATAATACGCTGGTAATTATTCTCCATCTGATGGATATTATTGCTCCAGACCACCACTGGAGAAAGCGGCTTCTCGCGCTGATCGATTCGCACGGCATCGATGTAGGCCACATGGGCTTTCCGGAGTCGTGGAGAGAATTTCCGGTATGGGAGATAGCAGCTTGATCGATTTCGGCGCACTGTTTTCACAACTGCTTGCGACCTATTGGTGGCTGCTGCCGCTGCTTGTGCTCGGCGCCCTGTTCAAGTCGCCATGGTTCAAGGGTTTCATCGGTGAAGTGATGATCAACATGGCTGCCCGCCTGTTTCTCGATAAAAACGATTATCACCTGACCTGGAATGCTGAAGAGGGAGCAGAACCGGTCGCAAATTGCGACCAGCTTGAGTGTCAAACTGTCAAGCCAGATACCGCCACTTTCATGATTACTTGTGAAATGCGCGAAACGAGTCCTGACCCCTCGCGTGCGCATTTGAATTGTGTGAAGAAATGACCTCATTTACTAGCCGCCAATATCCACCTCCTTCAAACTGGCAGGATTTTGAGAGGCTTTGCCATTTGCTCTGGATGAAAATTTGGAAAGATGATGGGGCCCAACTACATGGACGCCAAGGGCAAGCCCAACATGGGGTAGATATCTTTGGCAGGCAAGATGGACAAGGCGATTGGCAAGGCATCCAATGTAAAGGAAAAGAGGTGAATTTTGGGAAGGCTGTTTCGAAAGCTGAGTTGCGAGAGGAAGTCGAAAAGGCGAAACAATTCTACCCGCTTTTATCGAAGTTCATTTTTGCTACGACTGCACAGAACGATGCCAAAATTCAGGAAGTGGCGAGGAAAATTACAGTTGAGCATGAAGAGATAGGATTATTTTCGGTCGAAGTATTGGGCTGGAGTGAGGTTCAACAAAGGCTAAGCCAGTATCCAGAAGTAATTGACAAATTTTACCCTGATATAGGGCCATCAAGTCAAAGGATCCTTCAAAGAACGCAATCAATCGAAGAAAAAATTGATAGTAATGAGGAAGCGGCGAAAAGGAGACATCAGGAGTTGGTGGGAACAATCACCCCGGCATCTCCTGCTACTTCAGTTCCAGATCAAAGGTCGCCAGATATAGCCGATGCCGCATTTAATGATGAGGTCGACCGATATAAGGAGCTGCTAGCTAGCTATAAACCACAAGCAGCTTTGAATTGTCTTGAAAAGCTGAAGGAGAAACGATGGGGGGAGCTGACGAATTGGCTTAAATTCAGGATTACAACAAACATCGGTGCAGCTCAGTTGATGCTTGGCAAGAATGAAATTGCTGCACGTAGCCTTCAGGAAGCTTTCAAA
>WFUI01000012.1 GCA_015485035.1 Mariprofundus sp. | reverse complement strand
TGGCGACAGGACTGCCGTAAAAATCGCTGTTATCGATCACAGCATACAGTTTATCGGCCTTGCGCTTGTTGATCTCGCCAATCACCTCCAGACCGCCCTGCTCCTTGATCCACTCGAAGACCAGCCCCGCCATATACCAGCTGTAGGTTGCAGGCGTGTTGTACATCGAACCATTATCGGCATGGGTTTTGTAGTTGAACATGGCCGGAGTCTGCTCCGGAGCATTGCCCAGCAAATCCTCGCGAATAATCACAATGGTTAGACCTGCAGGGCCGATATTCTTCTGAGCACCGGCATAGATCAGGGCGAATCTGGATACATCAATCGGGCGAGACAGAATGGTGGAAGACATATCCGCCACCAGCGGCACATCACCTGTATCCGGAATATAATCGAACTCCACGCCGCCAATGGTCTCGTTCGGCGTATAGTGCACATAGGCCGCGTCGGGATTCAGATTCAGCTCAGCCTGTGTCGGCACGGTGGTAAAACCGTTATCCGAAGTATCCGCGACGATATTCACCGTGCAAAAACGTTTGGCCTCGGCAATAGCCTTCTTCGACCACATGCCGGTATTGAGATAATCAGCGCTATCCTTGTCGCCCAGCAGATTCAATGGAACCATGGCGAACTGGGACGATGCACCGCCCTGAAGAAAGAGCACCTTGTAGTTATCAGGGATACTCATCACTTCACGCAGATCTTTCTCCGCTTTTGCCGCGATGGACATATACTCTTTGCCGCGATGGCTCATTTCCATGACCGACATCCCCGAGCCATTCCACTCCAGCATTTCCTGCTGCGCGCGCTCCATTACGGCTGTCGGCAGCATTGCCGGGCCTGCACTGAAATTAAACTTTCTTGCCATGGTTATAATCCTTTTTTCCGGGTATGTTTTTTGTTTTTTGGAAGGAGCGGCATATTCTGCCTCCTTCCACCGTCAGTCAACGCGGGGAAGATAGCCCGACAATGAAAACTCCTCAATGAGCGAAACAGAAACAGCCCCGGCATATGCAGAGGCTCTCATACTTCGAAACAGCTGAAGAAAGTGCTGAATCATTTATCGGCAGAAGCAATCCATGTGGTGCCCTTCATGCACAGGGTGTCGCCCTGTTTCATGGCATCTGCAGTCTTAATCACTTCATTAATATATTCCGATCGTGCCGGCTCTTCCAGTTGTCTGACAAGCGCCATGACCGGAGCAGCCAAATCCGATATCGCCTGCCAGTAGGCCCGGCCATCATCAACCTCGAGAACATCGATGACCATCTCTTCCAGAACGATATTGCTGAAACCCGCTGAATCGAGTGCATACTGTAAACGCTCCGGATCCGCAAAAGCAAAAATACCGGGTGTGCCGGGAGGCGGCACGGGGACATCCATATAGTTGCGTAATATATTCATGAGCACGGACACAAAAGGATTTTTCTCCGGTGATGCCCAGCAGGCCAGACTGATGCGGCCGTTTTGCTTCAGCACTTTGCAGCATGCATCGAGACAAGCCTGCGGCTCGGGCATAAACATCAGACCCCAGCGAATGGTTACTGCGTCAAACGAAGCCGGTGTAAAATCCAGCGCTTCCGCATCCATGCAGCGAAACTCGATATTACCGAGATTCGTTGCCGCAACTTTCTCACGGGCAACTGCAAGCATTTCATCAACCAGATCTGTGCCGATAACCCTGCCGGATGCACCAACCATATGTGCTGCCGATATCGCCGGTTCTCCCGTGCCAGAGGCAATATCCAGCAGTCTGGAACCGGCAGATATTCCGGACAGCTCAAGCATGCGCCCGGTGACAGGTGCTGCCCCCTTTCGCAACAGGGCATCACGCCGACGCCAGCCTTCAGCAACCGATGACCAGTTTTTACGTTCGCGTTCTTTTAATTCGGATGTATCGGGTTTTGCCATGTCCACCTCCCGTTGAGCGGGCGTTATGATTGCCGGATCGTGCACAGGCTGCATGAAAACACCATATAAATCAGTGCTCCCCTAAACAACGCCCTGACTGCTCAGATATTCCTCATAGCTACCGTGATAATCCACAATGCCTTCCGGCGTTAATTCAATAATCCGCGTGGCAATGGAAGCAACGAATTCGCGGTCATGGCTGACAAAAATCAGCGTACCCGGATAATGCTCCAGCGCAGTATTCAGGGATTCAATGAACTCCATATCCATGTGGTTGGTCGGCTCATCCAGCAACAGCACATTCGGATTCCGGAACATAAATTTCCCGAACAGCATACGCCCCTGTTCACCGCCGGACAGGGCTTTGACCGACTTTTTGATTTCATTCTGGGAAAACAGCATCCTCCCCAGATTACCACGTATTTCCTGTTCACCATGCTCTTCTTTTTTCCACTGGGCCATCCAGTCAAACAGGCTGATATCTTCTTCGAAATCGGAAGAATGATCCTGGGCATAATAACCCAGATTTACATTTTCCGACCATTTGACGATACCGGCATCTGGTTCCAGATCACCGGCCAGACAGCGCAACAACGTGGTTTTACCAATGCCGTTGGGGCCGATCACAGCTACACGTTCACCCACCGGCACCATCAGGTCGAAATTTTCGAACAGCGGCTGTCCGTCAAAGCCTTTGCCTAAACCCTTCAATTCCAGCGCAATACGATACAGTTTTTTATCCTGGGTAAAACGAATAAACGGATTGACCCGGCTCGAAGGTTTGACTTCATCCAGTTTGATTTTTTCAATCTGTTTGGCGCGCGATGTCGCCTGACTGGATTTGGAAGCATTGGCCGAAAAGCGGCTGACAAAGCTTTGCAACTCGGCAATCTGGGCCTTTTTCTTTGCGTTTTCAGACAGCAGTTTTTCACGGGCCTGTGTGGCCGCAGTCATATATTCATCATAATTACCCGGATAAATACGCAACTCACCATAATCCAGGTCAGCCATATGGGTGCATACACTGTTGAGGAAATGACGATCATGCGAAATGATGATCATCGTGCTCTCACGTTCGTTGATCACACTCTCCAGCCAGCGAATCGCATTGATATCGAGATTGTTGGTGGGCTCATCCAGCAGAATAATTTCGGGATCGCCAAACAATGCCTGCGCCAGTAGCACACGTAATTTCCAGCCCGGAGCAATGGCACTCATCAGACCATCGTGAGATTCCAGAGGAATCCCCATGCTCAACAGCAGTTCACTGGCATTGGCTTCGGCACTGTAACCATCGAGATCGGCGAACTGACTTTCCAGATCGCCGGCACGCATACCATCTTCTTCAGACAGTTCGGGTAACGCATACAAAGCATCGCGTTCCTGTTTGATCCGCCACAGCTTTTCATAACCCATCATCACCGTGTCGAGTAACGTGAATGTTTCAAAAGCGAAATGATCCTGGCGCAATTTACCCAGCCGCTCATGTG
>WFUI01000011.1 GCA_015485035.1 Mariprofundus sp. | reverse complement strand
GGCTGGAGATATTGGCGGCAAGCTGTTGCATGCTGGTTGCGCCGATAATAGTGGAGCAAACAAACGGTTGCTGGCGGATGAAAGCCAGTGCCATCTGAGCCGGATCGAGACCGTGTTTCTTTGCCACACTGATATAACCTCTGGTCGCTTGTTCGGCCTCGGGGTTTGAATAGCGGGTATAGTGTTCAAACAGTGTTAATCTTGTCCCGACAGGTTGATTGCCATCAAGGTATTTTCCCGACAGAACGCCGAATGCCAGCGGTGAATATGCCAGCAGCCCGATGTGTTCACGGCAGGCAATTTCCGCCAGACCGATTTCAAATGATCGGTTGAGCAGATTGTACGGGTTCTGAATGGATACAATACGAGGCAAAGCCAGTGACTCGGCCAGATGAATATGCTGCGCAGTGCCCCAGGGAGTTTCGTTGGAGATGCCGATATGGCGTACTTTTCCGGCTTGTATCAGTTTCTGCATGGCTGCCAGCGTTTCATCAATCGGTATAGCCGATTCATCCTGGCTGTGTTGATAACCCAGTTGTCCGAAAAAATTCGTATTCCGATCCGGCCAGTGTGTTTGATACAGGTCGAGATAGTCGGTTTTCAGCCTTTTGAGCGAGGCTTCACACGCGGCGATGATATTTTGTTCATCAAGTCGAGCTTTGCCGTGGCGTATATGCGGGCACCAAGCGGTTGGGCCGCAGACCTTGGAGGCGAGAATAATCTCATGTCGTTTGCCTGTTTTACTGAACCATTGACCGATAATTTCTTCGGTATGACCATATGTTTCCGCTTTTGGGGGGATGGCATAAAGCTCAGCGGTATCAAAAAAATTAATACCGTTCTCCAGAGCATAATCCATCTGGGAAAAGGCTTCATCGCAAGTATTTTGTTCGCCCCATGTCATGGTGCCCAGACAAAGTTCGCTCACCTGCATATTTGTTTTTCCCAGCTGATTATATTTCATGTAGCCATCCGTCTGACAAGACCTTTGCTGGAAACCACCCGGTCAATGAACAGAATGCCATCAAGATGATCAATTTCATGCTGGATGACGCGGGCTTCAAAACCGGTGGCTGTAATCGTTTGTCTCATACCTCGCAGATCATCAAAACTGACAGTTATTTCGGCAGCCCGAGGTACCATGCCCACCCAGTCGGGTACGGAAAGACAGCCTTCACGTCCCAGTTTTTCTCCATTGCGTGATTCGATCGCCGGATTAGCCATATATAACAGGCCGTGATGCTTGCATGGCCTGAGGCTGTTACTGCAGTCTACGATGATGAAACGTCTGTTATCACCGATCTGAGGTGCTGCAATACCCACACCTCCGATTCCGGCTCGCATGGTTTGCTCCAGTTCCCCAAATCGCTTCTCAAGCTTCGGATCAAAGCATGCAATGGCTTCAGAGACCCGGCGCAGACGCTCATCAGGGTGGATCAGTATCTTCTGAACAGACAAGGGGCAGTTGAAGGATGGGTCAGATATTACTATAGAACAGCATCATCGAGTTCGTGGATATCCATATCAACACCGATTTTTTTAGCTACATCGTCCAGCGCCGATTTCATGGCATTGCCCTGATCGCCGGCAGCCACTTCCAGAACCATCATATAGACATGGCCCCGCTCCGAATTCCGGGACTGGGTGGATACATCCACAACCGAAATATCCAGCGCCGCCAGTGCATTCGTGACTGCATAGACAATACCAACCTTGTCCGCTCCGTGCACGGTAACCACGTGATCCGGCTCCAGTGGCGGAGTGCTTGCCTCTTCATCGGAGATGGTTTGCGATTGAACGGTTAATCGTGTGCGCTGCTCCAGTTCGGCCAATGCGGCTTTGAGTTCGCCGAGACTGATGTTCTCGGACAAGTGCACAATAAGCATCATCGTAAAGCGACCACGCAGTGCAGTCATTGATGAGTCTTCGATATTGGCATTCAGATGCTGCAATGCCTCTGCCACATCACGGACAATACCGGGGCGATCATGACCTGAAATGGAT
>WFUI01000010.1 GCA_015485035.1 Mariprofundus sp. | reverse complement strand
GTTTTGATTCTCGGGGCTGGCAATGTCGGTTTGAATGCGGCCGATGCACTGGCCGGGCTGGGCGCGAATGTGGTGGTACTGGAGGCCAGCTGGAGCAGGGTTTGTTCATTGCAGCACTCTCTGAATGATCATATTTGTGTGGTGCATTTCTCGGATGAACGTCTGCAGGGCTTGTTGCCGGATTGCGATATCCTGATCGGTGCGGCACTGGTTCCCGGTAAACATGCTCCCGGTCTGCTAAAACGCGATGATGTGCGGAAGATGCCGGCAGGCAGCGTATTGATTGATGTTTCCATTGATCAGGGCGGCATCAGTGAAACCAGTCGACCCACTACTTACGAATCGCCGGTTTATATGGAAGAGGGCGTGATTCATTGTTGTCTGCCCAACCTGCCGGGATCGGTGCCGTTAACCAGTACGATGGTGCTGACCGATGCAAGCTTGCCTTATATTCAGTTGATTGCGAATCACGGCGTGGATGAGGCGGTACGTTTAAATGCGGCGCTATCGCGTGGTATTAATATCCGGGATGGCAAGGTGTTGCACCGGGGCGTGGCTGAATCGCTGGAGCGGAAGCGCTAGAGTGTAGGTTCTCCTGATATAAATCAGGGTGTAATCGAAGTCTGACGGTACTTTTGCAGCGGTGCCGGAACATACCAGTGCTCACTGTTGTATCCGATGCCGGCCGGTGCCGGTTTCACGCCGTGAATGCGTTTGTGCATGACAGGCAGGGAATAGGGCGCAAACAGGAATACCATGGGCACGTCCTTATAGATTTCTTCCTGCATAATGTCGTATTGTACTTTGCGTTGTTGCCTGTCAAAAGTCCGCCGGGCTGTTTCCAGTGCGGTATCTACTTTTGCATTGCTGTAGGAAAGGAAATTGAACTGGCGCTGGCCGGTCTGGGACGAATGCCAGATGGTGAACTGATCAGGATCCGGTGATAACGACCAGCCGAGAATCACGGCATCGAATTGACGTTTATTGATAAAGTTTTCAATGAAAGCGGACCATTCCACCAGGCGTATTTTGACTTCGATGCCGATTTTTTTGAGCCGGTGCTGGATGATTGTAGCGGCATCTGCGCGCTGTTTGTTGCCATTATTGGTTAAAATGGTGAAGGACAGCGGGGTTCCGTTTTTATCGAAAACGCCATTGCCATCTGAATCGCGCCAACCGGCTTCAGCAAGCAGAGCCCTGGCTTTGTCTGGATCATACGGGCGAGGTTTGAGTTTTTGATTGACCCAGAATGTGCCCGGTTTGTACGGGCTGGCAATGGTTTCACCCAGACCGAGTTGCACACCGTCAAGAATCTCCTGTCTGTTGATGGCATAGGCGATGGCTTCGCGAATGCGAATATCATCAAACGGTTTGCGTTTCAGGTTAAAGCCGAGATAGGTATAAACAAAATCGAGATACTTATAGCGGGTGTAATTTGCTTTGAGTAATGGTTTGGTATCGAACAGTCGCTTATATTGTACCGGTGTCAGGCCCACAGAATCCAGACGACCGGCCGAGAGTTCGAGGAACTGGGTTGCCCTGTCCGGAATGATGCGGGTCAATCGTTCACTGATCCAGACCGGGCCATCAAAATAATCCGGATTGGCTTTCATCAGAATAGACTGTTGTGACTGCCAGTCGGCCAGCTGATAGGGGCCAATCGTGGCTTTGGGCTTGCGCGACAATTCAGTGTTCATGATATCGACATGCTCAAAAATGTGTTTGGGTAAAATGCCCAGTGAAGACCACGAGGCAAGCGCCGGTGAAAAGGGTTCGCTGTAGTGTACAATAAATGTTTGAGGGTCGGGTGTGTCAAAACCGGATACCAGTGTATAATCAGACTTGTAGGCACTCTGGGTGCGCTTGTTCCGGATCAGTTCCAGGGTAAAGGCGCAATCGGTTGATGTGAGGGGCTTGCCATCGGTCCACACAAGCCCGGGCCGGAGGTGAAATGTGATGGTTTTATTGTCTGTGGAGACTTCCCATGATTCTGCAAGCTGGCCGACCAGATCAAGATTTTTATCGTATTTGAGCAATGAAAGATATAACAGCCCTGCAATAGCGTGGCTGGATGCATCACCGGCAATCATCGGAATCAGGTTGGTGGCATCACCGATGCTGGCATCCACCAGTCTGTCTCCCCGGGCGGGGATATCAGGAACAGTATCCGGGACGCCGTTCAGGTTTGCAGCAGGACTTGCATCCTGATCTGCTCCGGAGCAGGCAGTCAGCAGGATAAGGAATAGAAAGCCGGCAAGCCTGAGACAGGTCAGCTTGGACGCACTTTTGCATATACCCATAATGTATCTCCGACACGAATGGTGCTGTTCATCGAAATCCTGTTGGAGCGGGCAATAGCGGCAGGTGTTGTGCCGAATCGGTGAGCGATGCGCCATAATGAATCACCTGAACGTACCCTGTAACGGATTCTGCGGTTTTTCGGCAGCAGCGGATTGGCACTGGCACCGGCACTGGCCAGATGATCAGCCGGTACTTTCAGTATTTGTCCTATATGCAAATATTTTCCGACGTTCTTATTCAGGTTTTTCAATGTGCTGACACTGGTATGATGCGCGCGGGCAATGCTCCACAGGGTGTCACCTTTACCTACCGCTTTTTGAATAAACCGGGGGCCTGCCATAGTCATTTTATTCCGGATGGTCTCATGTCGGCTTTCGGGCACATGGATGGTGATATTCGTTTTCAGGTATTGGGACTGATTCAGAACCGGATTAAAACGGAAAATTTCATCTTCTTCCATGCCGCTGATTTGGGCAAGTCTGTTGATATCAATCGGTGCGGTCAGTGCCACCTTGCGTGTTTTGACAGGTTCCGGAAAACTGAATGTATGCTCCTGAAGTAAAGCGACCGTGCCTATAATATGCTGAACATAGGCGCGGTTTTCTGCCGGGATGGGTATGCTGTCCAGACCATCAGAATTCTTCCATGCGTGTTTCTTCAATTGTCTGGCCAGAGCATTCGGGCCGATATTGTAAGCTGCGAATGCCAGTGGCCAGCTGTTAAAACGCTGATGCAGTTGTTGCAAATAGCCAACAGCTGCCACGGTGGAGGCATCAATCTCCCTTCTGCCGTCAAATTTTTTATTCGAGAGCACACCGAGGCCGCGAGCTGTTGCCGGCATCAGCTGCCACAGACCAATGGCGCCTGAATGGGAAATGGCGTACGGGTTGTATGAAGACTCTACAACCGGGATGACTTGCAATGATGCCGGTGCATTCAGTTTGTTCAGGGCATCAACCAGCCGGTGGCGAACAAACCGGGAGCGCTGTGCAATGGTTTTCCAGCTATGCTGATAGCGTTGCCTGGCCAGTTGTTTTGCATTGGCAATGTCTTCTTTTCGAAGGCCGGCAAGCAGGGGGTCAGATAACTGTACCGAGGCACTGCGATCACCAACCGGAGCTGTTCCGGAAAGTTCTGTTTTATGCCCTGACTGTTGATGCAGGGAAAGATTCGGAGCATGGGCGCAGCCAAGCGCAAATAACATTGGCCCCATGGCCAGGTATGTTAATCGGTTCATCAAAACCAGCCGGATTTTTCAGGTTTTTGTTCATCAAAACCGAATCGGCGAATGGATTTGGCACGTAGCGCATCATCATAGATGATTTCCACACCGCGTTTGTGCATGGTGCCGGTATCCTCATCTTCAAATTCTTCATAGTAGGTTACCCGATTCGGATGCAGGACACTGGATAGTATTGGCGAACCAAGTTTCTGTTCGATGCTGAACTTTGAATCGCCTTCCTGAATCAGATTAACCTCGTTGATATCCAGCCTGTTGCCCTGATGGATGGGCACATGCATGCAGCCGCCCAGAAGCAGACCCAATAGTACAGAACTTAGTATAAAATAACGCATCAGGCTGCCTCTGCAGGGCCGCGATAGCCCTTTTCCAGTAGTTTGATGTAATCCTGCATACCCTTTTCCAGCGTCCATTCAGGTTGCCAGTTCAGAAGGTCATCCGTAAGTGAAAGATCGGCTTCGGTATGATTCTGGTAAAATGTGAACGGGTTATCAAAGTATTCAATTTCAAAATCAGTTTCCAGTTCTTTTGAAAGAATCTGGATGATATCGTTGAAGGAGCGTGCCAGTCCGGATCCGACATTGCAAACGCCGGAGCGGGGTGCATCCAGTGCGGCCAGATTGGCTGCAACAACATCGCGGATATAAACAAAATCACGCATTTGTTCACCATATTTGAACAGGCGTGGTTGATTGCCCGCTTTCACCTGCTCATATAACTGCAGTATCATTGAAGCGGTTTTATTACCGGTTTTTTCATTTTTATGCGTTTCGCCCGGCCCGTACACATTGAAATAACGCAGCCCGATAATCGGAGCTGCATGTGTCTCATAGCGACGACCGGCGAGGCGATCCATAGCCAGTTTTGAAAATCCGTAGATATTTTCCGGCGCTTCGCCAGAGCCTACCATATTGGGCGCAGGGGAATTGCCATACGTACCCGCCGAGGAGGCATAGATCATGCGTGTGCCGGATATATGACAGGCTTCCAGCATGTCGGCGAAGGCATTGGTATTGACCTCGATCATAAGGCGCTGATCCATGATAGTCGTGTCTGTTATGGCAGCTTCATGGAAAATAGCGGAAAAAGCCCCATCTGCAATTTCTTCGAGCAGAGCTGGATCATCGCAGTCTGCCGCGCGCACTTCGCAATCCACATGAATCAGATTGCGCCAGTCGCCGGATGAAAAATCATCCACCACGAGCACATCCGTACCGGGGCGTTGAATCAGGGCTGCTGCAATATTGGAGCCAATATATCCGGCACCACCGGTGACCAGTATTCTTTCACTCATGTAATCATCATCCGTTGTTGATTTTCTCAGGACTCTGCACCTTTCCACTGCAGTTGTAATGCCTGGAGCGCCCGTGTAGTGGCTTCGTTACAGATATGGTATCCCGCTTTTTTATTGATACTGTCGGTAATATGGGCGGCACTGCTGTCACGCAGATGGGTGTCGCTGAAGCCTGCTTCAGCGAGCAGGCGTGCAATCCAGGTGCCTAACCCCGGCAATTGCGAAATGCGTACAATACGGATCAGTTCATCACAGCGTTCGGGTGAGACCTGATTGCCCGTAGCGACGGAAAGTGACTGTGCATCCTCTTCAGCCAGAGAATCAACCGGTTTACACAGCAATTTGAATATCACCCATTCGCTTTCTGACAGAAAATCACGATTTTCATGCAGAGGAAATGCGCCCGGCAGTGCCTGTACTTTATGCATAGTCTGTTTCACCTGAAGGTTGTATTTTAATACGGGGGCGATATTACGTGTCGTAATCATCTGCGCAAGCACAGCGACTGTATGGTTCCGCTGCTTATGCACACCAATTCGTTGGACTATCGCTATGATCATCGGCATGATTTACTCTCAGCCTGAGGCGGCATCAAGGGAGGCAATAATGCGTTGGTCAGAAATCGAAGATATCAGTAAATCAGCGTTTCATCGCAAAAAAATAACCGTGGTCGGGGCGGGGAATGTTGGTGCAACGGCTGCTTTTCTGGCTGCCCAGAGAGAGCTGGCAGATATCGTCATGATTGATGTGATGGACGGGGTACCCCAGGGCAAGGCGCTGGATATGTTTGAGTCATCGCCCATTCAGGGCTTTGATGCACTGGTGCACGGTACGCAGGATTATGCTGAAACAGCTGATTCCGATCTGGTCATTATAACGGCAGGGATTGCCCGCAAACCCGGCATGAGCCGTGATGATCTGCTCAATATTAATGTAAAAATTGTCTCTGAAGTGACACGTAATATCATCAAGCATTCACCCGATTGCATTATTCTGGTGGTAACCAACCCACTGGATGCCATGGTATACACGGCTTTGAAAGTCTCCGGCTTTTCGAAACAACGGGTCATTGGCATGGCCGGTGTGCTGGATTCGGCACGCATGCGGGCATTTATTGCCGAGGAATTGCGGGTATCGATTGAAAATGTGGCGGCATGTGTGCTCGGTGGTCATGGCGACACGATGGTTCCTGTACCGCGTTATTCGACGGTGGCAGGTATTCCGATTACCGAATTAATGGATCCGGAACGGGTTGAATCAATCTGTAAACGAACTGCTCAGGGCGGGGCCGAGATTGTACAGTTGCTCAAAACCGGTTCGGCATTTTATGCACCGGGTGCCTCTGTGGTGCAAATGGCCGAAGCCATTATCAAGGATAAGAAACGTATCCTGCCCTGTGCTGCTTATCTGGAAGGGGAATATGGTGTGGACGGCTATTATATGGGCGTACCCTGCAAACTGGGTCGCGACGGCGTTGAAGCGATCATGGAACTGGATTTGACCGAAGAAGAAGCCGCCGCCCTGCATCAGTCCATGTTGGCGGTGAAGGAGTTGGTGAAAACTGTGGATGCGCTTAGTCATTTCTGAACGAAACTGTATTTACCTGAAAGTAGGGAGAATCAATGAATATTCATGAATATCAGGCCAAGCTACTCCTGGCTGAATTTGGTGTGCCGGTCCCTGAAGGTGAGGTGGCTTTTACAGCTGATGAGGCTGTCGCCGTGGCAGAATCCCTGGCCGGTTCTGTCTGGGTGGTAAAAGCGCAGATTCATGCCGGCGGCCGCGGTAAGGCCGGCGGAGTTCGGGTCTGTCATTCACTGGATGAGGTGAGGAATGTTGCCGATGACCTGCTGGGTTCGGTGCTGGTCACCAAACAGACAGGGGCATCCGGCAAACGGGTGAACCGGCTTTATGTCGAGCAGGGGCTGAATATTGCGCGCGAATTTTATTTGAGTCTGCTGGTGGATCGGGATAGAGAGAGTATTTCATTTGTTGTCAGTCCGGCCGGAGGCATGGATATCGAACAGGTTGCGGCAGAAAAGCCGGAACAGATTATGACCTTGCCGATTACAGCTGACACTGTGACAGAGCAGGAAAGTGACCGCATGGCTGATTTCCTCGGCTTGTCTGATGCGCAGTTGATGGAATTTCACCAACTGGCCGGCAATCTGTTCGCCATGTTCCGCCGGAAGGACGGAGCTTTACTGGAATTAAACCCGCTGATCCTTACATCTGAGGGAAAACTGGTGGCGCTGGATGCCAAGTTTGTCGTGGATGACAATGCCATCTATCGCCAGCCGGATATTGTCGAATTGCGTGATCTGGATGAGGAAAATCCGCGCGAAATCGAAGCATCGGAATTCGGACTGAATTATATCGAACTGGACGGGAATATCGGTTGCATGGTCAATGGTGCCGGTCTGGCCATGGCGACGATGGACATTATCCAGCTCAAGGGCGACAAACCGGCCAACTTTCTCGATGTCGGTGGAGGGGTGACTGTCGAAGCCGTGAGTGAGGCATTCAGGCTTCTGTTCAGTGATGTGCATGTGAAAGCGGTGCTGGTCAATATTTTCGGTGGCATTGTGCGCTGCGATATTATTGCCAACGGATTGCTCGAAGCGATTAAAACCTATCCGATGCAAGTGCCTGTCGTGATGCGACTGGTGGGCACCAATCAGGAAGAAGGGCGAAGCATTGTGAAGGAAGCGGGTCTGGATGTGCGTTGGGCCGATGACCTGGATCAGGCTG
>WFUI01000009.1 GCA_015485035.1 Mariprofundus sp. | reverse complement strand
TGATCATTCAGAGAGTGCTGCAATGAACAAACCCTGCTCCAGCTGGCCTCCAGTACCACCACATTCGCGCCCAGCCCGGCCAGTGCATCGGCCGCATTCAAACCGACATTGCCAGCCCCGAGAATCAAAACCGATGCGGGTGAACTGCCTGCCACACCTCCGGCCAGAATGCCTTTGCCGGGAAACGGTGTGCCATTCTCCTTTTGCAGAAAACGCACAGCCAGTTGTGCCGCCACCCTGCCGGCCACCTGTGACATCCGGGCCAGAATGGGCAGGCTGCCATCATCCAGTTGCACCGTTTCATAACCGATTGCGCATACCTGTTGTTTCAGCAACACCCCGGCCAGTTCGGGTACTGCCGCCAGATGCAAAAAAGTAAACAACACAAGGTTCGGCCGAAGAAAACCATACTCGCTGTCCAGTGGCTCCTTGACCTTCACCACCAGATCACAGGCCCACGCACCTTTGGCAGATTCCACGACACTGGCCCCGGCTGTAATATAATCGTTATCGGAAAAACCGCTGTCCATGCCGGCACCTGCCTGTACCACCACCTGATGACCGTCGGCAACGAGCATTCCGACACCAGCCGGGATTATTGCCACCCGATGTTCATGGTTCTTGATTTCCCGGGGTACACCAATTCGCATGCCTGGCACCTCACTCATTCAAGAACATTATTTTTAAAGCGGTAATTACGCTCCATCTCAACCAGGTGAGCGATGAGTTCAGAGTGTGCCTGAACATGGAAAACATACCGGGGAACATTCCGCTCCACCGACCGCGCCATAAAGGGTTCACCCCAAAAACTGAGCAGACATTCCCGACCACCACTTGTTCCACTATCTGAGATAATCAGTGAAATAGCTTCATTGATGGAACTCCAATGTACTTTAACCTTGTTGCCACCACCACATGTATCGATCTTCGGCATGATCTCAGTGTCCCATAGCGTTTTCTCACTTTTATCCAGAATAAACTGAATGGAGTGTACCTGTGGATTTTCAATGGCGGGCCGAAGCAGCGTGTCAAACAATGGCTGGGGCCTGAACATGGAAAGACAGACATGAAACCATGTCATCTCTCCCCGCGCCTGAGCTGCAAATTGTTGGCTGGCCTCCCGAAGCCGGGAGGGACCGATAAGAATGATATCAGGAGCAACCAGACCAGCCTGAATATGCTGCAGAATGTCCCGGTTCGCTTCAATATCTTCATGCATCTTTTCATGGGTTACGTCACGTCGCAGGTCGCGGATAAACAAAATAGCTATCAGAATGACCGTCAGCGATATCAGCACTTCATCATCCACCATATGCAGTCGATGCATCAACAGCGCCGCTGCTGCGGCGATGATGCCGACAACCAGATCCAGCTCAACGGTAAATAGTTTTTTTAGTGACAGCGCCATGTTAAACCTCTTTATAGACCACTCAGTGAATGATTGAGCCATCTGCAAGGCAGCAGTCGACTACTACATTTAGCCGCCAGACTTGATGATGAAATAAAAAGGCGTATAGCGCAAGGCCCATAGAATAAAAACCAATATCCAGGCTAAGCCTGAAAGTGTGATGCCGACATCGAATACCGGCCATGCTTCGCTCAACAGACCACAGCCCACCCGCAACACAGGAACGACCTGAAATACAAGGAAAAGGCGGGCAGTCCAGGCATCGGCAACCACGGCCCGACCGGCATGTCCAAGCGTCACCCGAGTGACCATACCCAAAAGCAACGTGCCGAAACCACCAACGGCAAGAGCGTGCAATGCCGCCTGCTCCAGCCGTAGAAAATTATCATCACTCAGCCATTCGGCAAAATTGACGCCCGCGGATAGCAGAAATGCGAACGGAAACCAGAGCAGCGCCCAGTGAAGTACGGATTGGATAACGTGAGGCTTTTGCTGCCAGATTCGCCATTGCAAACACTGCAAGCCAACCACAAGAAACAGCCCAAAATCAGCCAGCCAATACCATGCATGAAGATCCATTATCATCAGCAACATTTTTGCGAGTGAAAAAAGCAGCATAAAATGCAGGCCGAAACGGTTACGAACCACATCACGCCCACTGATCGCTGTAAAGATCGGAACCATACGGTAAGCAACCGCATAGATGGTGGGAAACAAAAAGCCGTAAATACCGATAGCCTCGGACGCCACGCCCCAATAATCGTCGCCCTTCCATATATACATGGACAAAGCCAGTGTCCCCAGAATGGCGAACGTCACGCCAACCCACATGAATATGGGCATCTGCTTATGTGCATGACCAGATCGCCATAACATGCATAGCATTTCGATGCTTATCCATGTCATACTGATCACAGCCAATACTACGCCAGCCAGGGACCATGCCTTGCCTGCGTAAAGGCCGAAGGAAAATAACGCAGCAGCAGCGAGGAAGCAGATGAATAGTGGTATATAGCGTCGGGGTGCGAGTGAAGGCACACTCAACAGGCGCGGAAAAATGGTCAGCAAAAAACCAAAGAAAAAGAAGGGATAGAAAAAGTAAATCATCTGCGCCATATGCAAATGAGTCTGCCCAAACGGCAGCGTATACGGCATGATACCCAGCAGATGCAGTAACCAGATACCGATGGAGAGCACAGCAAATATAGTGCCGCCCATAAAAAATGGCCGGTGGACGTCTGAAAAAAGAGCCTTTCGGATATTCATATCGTCAACAGCTCCACTCCGGGGTCTGTAAATCAGAACTTATAATCTGGCGGACTCAAAATAGAAGTGCAACACTTTCTATGATTCCTGGCATCACACAGACTTAGATAGATAAAAACATGCCCAACAGTCATGCTTACACATATTTGAACCTGAGGTTCCTGAGAGAGTCCTAGTAAAGTAGAGGTCAACAAATGGCTGAAAGTTCAAACAATATCACCGTATATTACGATGCATCATGTCCGAAATGTGTGAAGGACAGGGAGAACTACGAAAACATGGCCGGTGAAACAGGCCGTGATGTTTGCTGGATGGATATCACCGGACGTGATGATGAACTGCATGAACTGGGTATTGATCCGCGCAAGGCACTGA
>WFUI01000008.1 GCA_015485035.1 Mariprofundus sp. | reverse complement strand
TGGTGCATTGGTAGTAAATTAACTGGCTGCAGGCGTTGAGGAATGAGTGGATTTTGCCCGGCATGCATACGGTGAACCGGATTTTCCTGAAACGGCAGACGAATAAAATCAGGCGGCTTCTTTCAGGCGTTCGGCAAGCCACATCTTGATGGCTGACTGCGGGCTAGCTTTTGATCCAGTCTGATAGAGATCTCTTAATGCGCAACAGGCGGTTAGTAGAGACTGTGCCGATTGTTCCGAGAAGTATAAATTGTTCAACCACGGCCAGACGTGAAACGCGAAAGAGGCTTGGTGACTTCAGGCCGGATTCACCGAAGTCCTCGTCATCTGTGTTGATTTGTTCATCAAGGCCATCAACCCGCTGTGTTAACTGCGTCGAAATCATGCAAATCAACCAGTCATCATATGGTCCGGGCAGTTTTCGCAAGACCAGCGCCGGACGCAGTTTTCCCTGTGTTTGATCAGTCTGTGGAAAGCGAAATAAAACGATGCTTCCTTCACGAATCATCGAGGCTAACCTTTAATGTCGTTTAGCGAATACGGACTTTCCTCGGATTCCATTCCCCGCATCGCCTGAGTCAGAGAGAATTCGGACCAGCTTGCCTTGTTCGACCTGGATTCAAGGAATTCAACAAAATCAAGCACCTCGGCCTGGGCTGTTTCAGGCAGGGAGTTCAGGTGTTGCACAATCTGTTCTGCAACTGTCATTTGATGTTCCTCCGTGCAATACGATGAAAAATGCAGATTACATGGTGGTGAAAATAACTGACAAATGCAAGTCTGTAAACATTCGAGGACGACCTGGAACTGGTGAAATCGCTGCCGGCCACCTATATGTGGACGGTCGTGGATGGCGATAATTCAGACCAGTGGATTCTGCCCGGCATCCATACGGTGAATTGCAGCTGTTATCTGGTCACGGAAGTGCCGCACGACTGGAAAGATATCCAGTTCCGGATTCCGACCAGAGGCTATGCTCTGACCCGCATCGGCCTGAAACGACAAATGAATAAAATCAGCAGGTTGATATTGTCAAACTCACGTGCCATGGAGATGCTTGCATGGGATGGTTTCAAGCAGCAACCTTTGGTAACTATTTCCTGTTGAGGTGAGTGATGTCAATTGCAGTAAAATTATCAGAAGATGTGGTGAAATCTGCACGAATTCAAGCGCGTATTGATCATCGTTCTTTAGGTTCCCAGCTCTCATATTGGGCAAAAGTGGGGAAAATGGCTGAAGAAAACCCTGATTTGCCATTTTATTTTATTCGTGAAGTCATGTTGTCTCATGAAGAAGCCGAGGCCGGACTGCTTGAGCCTTATACATTCGGGACATGATGCAGGTTTTACAGACACCGAGGTTTTCAAAACAACTTAAAAAGCTCAAAAGAAATCAGAAAGAAGCCCTGGATAAGGCTGTAAAAGCGGTTGTTGAAAATCCGTTAATTGGTATTCAGAAACAGGGAGATCTGCATTATTTGCGTGTATACAAGTTTACGATGCTCAGGCAACAGGCCTTGCTTGCTTACAGTTATGATGATGAAAAGATCATTGTAACATTGCCGGGCGTGGGTTCTCACGAGAATTTCTATCGGGATATGAAACGGTTTTAAAACATACACCGGACATGAACTTGCATCGTTGACAGCCCGATCATCTGTATCGGGTGGCTTCGGCGGTAATTCCGGGAAGTGATTTTACAGGTTCTTCAGCATGGATTCCACGTCAGCGGCGGCCTGTTGCAGGCGTTCGGGATTCTGGCTGGACAGGCATATCTTGCCGCAGGGGCGGGGGCCGCATCGGCCCGGATAGGAACCGATTTCGACATCGTCGTATTGCTGCTGAATGGCAGTGAGCCCGGCGGCAAACAGGCTTTCGGGCAGGGCGACTTCAATTTCATGGCGTTGATAGGGCGTGGAGCCGAAATCATCCAGAATCGATTCCAGCTGCGAGGCGAAGATATCCGGAACACCGGCCAGCACATAGACGTTGTCGATACGTGCTCCCGGTGCGATGGTTTTATCGCAACGGATCAGTGAGGCAGGGGCCGGTACGCGGGTCATGCGTCTGCGACCGTCGTTCATGCCTTCATTGCCATAATATTCCTTCATGGCCTGCACAATGAAACGATGCTCGATCAGCTCGACCCCGAACGCTTTCGCCACCGATTCCATGGTGATGTCGTCGTGGGTGGGTCCGATGCCACCGGATGTGATGACGGCATCAAACTGATTTCTCAACCGGTTCAGGGTGGACACAATGGCCGTTTCCTCATCGGGAATCACGGCAATCTCTGCCAGTTTGCAACCGCGACCGAACAGTTCCTGCGCCGCCAGCCATGCATTGGCTTCGCGGGTACGCCCGGAGAGTACCTCATTACCGATAACCAGCATGGCTGCAGTTTGATGTTTCATGCTTGAACAGTTATGGACAGGGGAGGATCAGTCAAGGGTCAAGCTTGGGCTGCATGCAGGGGAGGGGTCGGGGGCGGTTGAAATCCTGTTCCCCCGACCATGGGTTATTTTCCGGAGAATGCCCGCAGTGCGGCAATACGTGCTTCGGTGCTGGGATGCGAGGCAAACAAATGCATCACCCCCTTCGATTTGCCGTGAATTTTCATTGTCGCAAGGGCGTCTTTCGGAGCCAGTACGGATTGCTCTTCTTCCTCGACCGGTGCGGTGCGGTGGGCCAGATATTCGATTTTCTGCAGGGCCCGGATCATGTTGTCGGCACCGTAGGCTTTGGCCGCATAGGCATCGGCCCTGAATTCACGGCGGCGTGAATGCCACATCACCACAATCATGGCCAGAATCGAGAACAGGATCTGAAGCACGATATCGACAATGAAATACAGCATGTAATTCATTTCCCCGTCGCGGGAACCGGCGCTGGCGACAAGTCGGGCAATCATGCTGGCCAGGAAATAGACAAAGGTGTTCATCAGCCCCTGCAACAGGGTGGTGGCAACCATATCGCCATTGGCTACGTGGCCCATTTCATGCGCCAGTACGGATTTCAGTTCGCTGTCGGTCATGGCCATGGCCAGTCCGGAAGAGACTGCAATCATCGATTTGTTGCGGGTTGGGCCTGTGGCGAAGGCATTGGGTGCATCATCCCAGTATACCCACACCTCCGGCATTTTGATGCCGGCCTGTTGTGCCAGTTCCCGAACCGTGTTGTAGACCAGCTTCTCTTTCTCCGTGGTCGGGTTGATAACCTGCTGCATTTTGTACATGCGTTTGGCCATCGGTTTGGACATCCACAGTGAAATAAAGGCGCCACCGAATCCGAAGACCATGGCCCAGGCAAACTGGTACGTGGCAAATGAACCCCGGAGATCAATGCCGAAGGCCGGCAGGATGAAGTTGATAATGATGGTTCCTGATATAGCCAGGGTCAGAAACACCAGTAAATTGGTGATAATGAGCATAAACAGGCCTTTGAAACTGCGCATGGAGACTCCTTGATGAATGTATTTGCCCAAATGTGGGGTAAGCAGTGTGCAAATTCAAGGCTTGAAATTCGATGAATTTTACCTTAAAAACAAGTCATGAGTTCAGATACTGTACACGACCCCGAAGTTCTTGATGAAACTTCCGACAGCAGCCAGGCACAGCTGGTACGCACGGAAGATGTGCTGCCATCGCAATTAACCCTGTTGCCCCTGTCCAACCGGCCGCTGTTTCCCGGCCTCGTGGTGCCGCTGGTTTATGAAGGCGAGGAAATGGGCAGGATAGTCCGTGATCTGGCAGCCAGTCATGAGCAGCATGTCGGGCTGGTGCTGGTGCGCGATGAGGAAAAGCCCTATGCGCCGGAGAATCTGTATGAAGTGGGCGTGGTGGCCCGCATTGCCAAGGCGGTGGAAATTGAGGGCCACGGTTTGCATCTGGTGGTGGAATGCGTGCGCCGTTTCCGCATTGACGGATTCCTCTCCAGTGAAAACCCGATTCGTGTCCTGGCCCATTACCGGCCTGAAACATCCTATGAGGATAATATCACCCTGCGCGCCTATACCGTCGCGATCGTCAATACGATCAAGGAACTGCTCAAACATAATCCGTTGTATGAAGAAGAGCTGCGCATGTTCGCCTCGCGCTTTGATGTCAATGAGCCGAACCGCCTGGCCGATTTTGCAGCCAGCCTGACCACAGCCAGCCGTGAGGATTTACAGGATATTCTCGAGACGGAACCGATTTTCGAGCGTTTGAAGAAAGTCGTGTCATTGCTCAACCGGGAACTCAATGTCAGCAAGGTGCAGACAAAAATCCGTGAAAATATCGATGAGCGGGTTTCCGAGCAGCAGCGTAAATTTTTTCTGCAGGAGCAATTGCATGAAATCCAGCGCGAACTGGGCCTGAATGAAGATCCGCGTGAAAAAGAAATCGCTGAATTCCGTAAAAAGGCAAAGAAACTGGATTTCAGCGATGAGGCCCGGGGCGCTTTTGAGGAGGAGCTGAACAAGCTGGCCACGCTGGAAACCGCATCACCGGAATACAGTGTGACGCGTAATTATCTGGACTGGCTGACCTGTTTGCCGTGGGGAAAAACATGCCGTGAGCGTTATAATCTGAACAGTGCCTCGCGGGCATTGAACAAACATCATTCCGGCCTTGATGACGTCAAGGATCGTATTCTGGAATTCATTGCCGTGGGGGCGCGCAAAAAGGCGGTGGGTGGTTCGATTATCCTGTTTGTCGGACCTCCCGGTGTCGGTAAAACCTCGCTGGGCAAGGCGATTTCCGAAGCGGTCAATCGTCCGTTTTACCGTTTCTCTGTCGGGGGCATGCGGGATGAGGCCGAAATCAAGGGCCATCGCCGCACCTATATCGGGGCCATGCCGGGCAAGATTATACAGGCGCTGAAACGGGTTGAAGTGGCCAATCCGGTGATCATGATCGATGAGGTGGACAAGATCGGCTCCGATTTCCGTGGTGATCCGGCATCAGCACTGCTGGAGGTGCTTGATCCGGAGCAGAATGCCGATTTTATGGATCACTATCTGGATGTGCGTTTCGATTTGTCGCAGGTGCTGTTTCTGCTGACGGCCAATCAGCTCGATACGGTGCCGGCTCCGTTGCTGGATCGTGCCGAGATCATCCGTCTGCCCGGTTATATGACCAGCGAGAAGGTGGAGATTGCCCGCAAACATCTGTGGCCGGCGCAGTTGAAGGCGCACGCATTGTCGCGCAGCGATGTGACGCTGACCAAAGCGGTGATTCAGCATCTGGTCGAGGATTATGCCAGGGAGCCGGGGGTGCGCAGGCTGGAAGGTCTGATGAAAAAGATTCTGCGCAAGGTGGCACGCAAGCTGTCTGAAGGCAGTGCGTCGATACCTGTACGTATCGGAGTATCCGATCTTGCTGATTATATCGGCAAGCCGCGTTTCCGTGAGCAGGCCATCAAGCAGGGTGTCGGCCTGGCTACCGGCCTGGCCTGGACCGCGATGGGCGGCACAACACTGACGCTGGAAGCAACGGTGGTTCATCGTGACCGGCGCGGTATGAAGATCACCGGCCAGCTGGGCAAGGTCATGCAGGAATCCTCGGAAATCGCCTATTCCTATATTGCGGCGAATCTCACCCGTTTCGGTGCCGATGAAGATTTCTTCGACAAGGCATTCGTGCACATCCATGTGCCGGAAGGCGCGGTGCCGAAAGACGGTCCCAGTGCAGGCATTGCCATGGCCACGGCATTGCTGTCACTGGCGCTCGGCAAGGCGCCGGCCTGTATCGCCATGACCGGTGAAATGACGCTGACCGGCGAGGTGTTGCCGATCGGCGGCGAACGGGAGAAACTGCTGGCTGCCAAACGTCTCGGTATATCCGAAGTGATTCTGCCGGCGGCCAATGAGGTGGATGTGGATGAACTGCCTGATTCCGTCTGTGAAGGTCTGACCATTCACTACGCCGGGCATTTCAGCGATGTGGCCAGACTGATGTTCGGCATTCGCATGAAACCGTTGAAAAAGTGACAGGGACTCCGCAGAGCCTCCGCGCGGCCTGTGCACGGCCGTCACCATCCGGTGTCTGCGCATTTAATACCGGGGGTGAATGAAGCATGTTATTTTTTTCCGGCGTCCTGACCTGAATGCCCGGATGTGCCTGTGTATCGTTTTCCGAACATGAGATGAATACCGGGCCGGTTTCCCCGTCTGCCTGTTGCGGACAGGCAGGGTCCGCAAGTGTTTAAATTTTACCGTTACTTTCTGGATGGCATGCCGGTCTACCTGGCACGTTATTACTGGTGGGCCTATCTGTGGCCGAAAGCCGTATGGTTTTTTGATCACCAGTTCATCATCAATGCTATTCTGTTCGGCCAGTATAAAAAGCTGATGTGCGCCACACTGGAGCGCGTGAAACAGGCTCCTGTGGAGCGGGTGCTGCAACTGACCTGTGTGTACGGCTCGTTAACCCCCAACCTGATCCGGCATACGAAATCCGGTGTGCTGCATCTTACCGATGTGGCTCCGGTTCAGCTGAAACTGGCACAGGCTAAAGCGACAGCCGGACACAGATTATGTGTCACGCGGATGAATGCAGAGCAGCTGGGATACAGATCGGACAGTTTTTCCACCATTGTGCTGTTTTTCCTGTTGCATGAAATGCCGCCTGAAGCGAGACGCCATACACTTTCGGAGTGTATACGCATACTCAAACCCGGCGGTTCATTGATTCTGACGGAATACGGGGAATTGCCGACACGGCACTGGCTGTACCGTATTTCACCTGTCCGCCGGATGATCACAAGGCTGGAGCCTTTCCTCGACAGTTTCTGGCGTGAAGATATCCGTATGTTGCTGGATGAACTGGCACAGCCTTCGGGCACGGATGTTGAGATCATCTCGCATCGCTGTATTTTTGCTTCGTTCTACCGGGTGACGGAATTCAGGTTTACCCGTTCATCAGGATCTGCATAGGAGGGAACCCCTGTCTTCCGGTTCGTGTTTGCAGACGTTTATCAGTTTTTTCTGAAGCCGGTGATCAGCAGCAGCACAACGGCAACCGAGATACAGGCATCGGCAATATTGAAGGCGGGCCAGTGGTATTCGGTTCCGCCAATGCGCACATACCAGTCGATGAAATCGACCACGTATCCCAGCTGGATACGATCCCAGATATTACCGACTGCACCGGTCAGAATGAGCACCAGCAGCCAGGATGTGATGCCGGCATGCCGGCGTTCCTGCCACCACCAGAACAGCACGGCGATGGCAATAGCGATGGTGATGCCCGGCAGCAGCCACTGACGCAGTGCAACAGGCAGATCGGCAAACATCGAAAATGCCACACCGGGATTATAGGCACGGATAATATTGAAAAACCCGTCAATCACAGTAAAGGCATGAAAGTCCGGTTGCTGAATCCACCATTTGGATAACTGGTCGGCAGCGATCAGCAGGCTGAACAGTCCGAGCTGTTTATGTGTTCGGGTCATGGATCAATCCTTTTACGTTAACATGCAACAAATAACGCGGCGGGAAAAATCCATGCGCGTTCGGGTAAAACTCTGCGGGTGCGGATTGTGAAGTCAATCTCCGCAAGCGGTTCCGCTTCAGTCATATGTGTTTTATGACGCAGATCACATTTTATATCCACTGCCCCTTCATGATTCGTACCATTGTTCGAGCTTTGGCGGCATTGTTGCTGCATCTTGGCAGTTTATCTCGCGAGATAACTCGGCAATTGCTGACCCGGGTGAATATGCTTCCCTATCCCCCCATCCCTGATGCATATTCCCCGGGTTGGTTATTTTCACCCGCAAACTCACCCGCAAACGGACCTGATTCGTGTTATATCATTGTGTCCCACCACCGCGGCGGCTTTTTCAGAATATCGGATTCATTAAGTATGACGCAGCGGTTCAGGACTGGTTGAAATGCCTTTTTGCCAGCAAGTGCAGACCGGTAAGGGTCAGATGGGGCAGGTGATGATTGATTTCCGGCAGGTCATCAATGAGCAGCGGAATCAGACCGCCAGTGGCAATCACCGGCGCATCCTGATATCCGTGCTGTTGTCGCAATCGTTTGATCAGACCGGCTATTGCATCGACCGCAGCCCAGTAACTGCCGGACTGGATGCTGGAGATGGTATCGCGGCCGATCAGTTCATCGGACCGTCTGATGGATACTTCCGGTAATTTGGCAGCACGCTGACATAACGCGGATAATGCCATTTCAATCCCGGGCAGAATCAGTCCCCCGGCGTAATGGCCCTGCGGGGAAACGATATCGAATGTCGTGGCTGTACCGCAGTCGAGCACAATTGCCGGTGCGCCGAACTGCTCGCGTGCCGCAACCGCATTGACGATTCGGTCCGCGCCCACTTCCCTGGGATTTTTGTAATCGACTGCCAGGCCGGTTTTAACTTCACCGCTTCCGATCATGGCGGGTTGCTGACCGCAAATGCGCCGGCAGGCATCCGCCAGCGGTGTATCCAGATGCGGTACAACGCTGGCGACCATAATGCCCTGAATCTGATCGGCTGGCTGGCCGGATTGCTCAAACATACCGTGTAACTGCCATGCCAGTTCATCCGGCGTGAGCTGTCGCTCGCTGGACAGGCGCCAGTGGGTGATCAGTTGTTCCCCTTCAAACAGGCCGAAGACCATCTGGGTGTTACCGATATCGGCGACCAGCAGTTTCTGATTCATGATAACAACTCCAGATCGCCGGCGATAATGCGTTTGATACCGTTTCCGGTATCCAGCAGCAGGGCACCATCGTCATCAAGCGCAGTCGCAATACCCTCGATGTATTGCCGGCCATCGTACACACTGACTCTGGCCCCGGAAGCCGCATGGGCTTGCCACCAGGCACGATGGACGGGAGCAAAACCGTGCTGCAAACAGATATCATACCATTGATCCACTGCATTCAGAACAGCTATGGCCAGTGCTGTTCTGGAGACGGGCGAGGTGCTGATTGTGGTCAGATCGGTGGCCGGTTTGTTGATATCGGCCGGCCAGCCGTCAGCCGGTGCAGCCAGATTGATGCCGAAGCCGAGCACAACCGCATGAACATGACCGGGTTCCGCACGCATCTCGGTCAGAATACCGGCAACTTTTTTACCGTGGTGGAGCAGATCATTGGGCCATTTGATGCGGAGTTCCGGTGCATACCGGCTTAATACTTCATGCAGGGCAACTGCCGTCAGTAGCGATAATTGTGGTACCTGCTCCGGGGGTAAATCGGGGCGCAACAGGATACTGACCGCCAGAGACCCGGACATGGTGTGCCAGTTCCTCCCCAGCCTTCCCTTGCCGTGATGTTGCCGGTTGGCGAAAATCACCAGACCTTCTTGCGCACCGGCCTCTGCCTGTTGCATGGCATCCTGATTGGTCGAGCCTGTTTCCTCGAGTATGATGATCTGTTTGCCAATGCGCCGGGTGGATAATTGCGCCTTGATCAATCCTGCGCTGAATATTTCCGAATTCAGCATATAACCTCTGCCGGGATGCGCTTCGATAGCGATACCGTTTTTCTTCAGCATCTGGATGTGCTTCCAGATACCGGCACGTGACAGTCCCAGTTCGGTCGCCAGATCGTCGCCGGAAACAGGTGTCCGGCTCATGCCGAGCCGGGTCAGAATATGTTCACGGGCCTTGTTCAAGGACGGTGCCCGCAGGAGGTGTTGCCGTTTGTATGAACGATTCGCATGGACAGGTCGAGCGCCGGCGCAGAATGGGTAATGGCGCCAATAGCGATGCGATTGACACCGGTTTCAGCATAGGCGCGTGCATTGTCCAGTGCGATATTTCCGCTGGCCTCGAGCAGAATGGAAGCGGGCACGACTTCCCGTGCCTTTTTGACCATGGCCGGGTCCATATTGTCGAGCAGGATAATATCCGGATGAACCGCAACTGCCTCGGCTACTTCATCCAGTGTCTCACATTCCACTTCGATCCATATGCTGCGACCGCTTTGCCTGTTTCGATTGTTTTGTTGGCAGGCGCTGACCGCTGCCGTGATCGAGCCGCATGCTTCGATATGGTTTTCCTTGATCAGCATGCCGCTTTGCAGGTCGATACGATGATTGATGCCGCCGCCGTGAATGACCGCCTGTTTTTCCAGCTGCCGGAATCCCGGCGTGGTTTTGCGCGTATCCGCGATTTGGCAATCCGTTCCCTGCAGCGCATCCGAGAAAGCCCGGGTGGCTGTGGCAATGCCGGACAGATGTTGCAGGAAATTCAGTGCGGTGCGTTCGGCTGCCAGCAGTGAACGTACCGGGCCGTTTAATTCGCCAACGATATGGCCGGCTTCAACCCTGTCTGCATCAGCGCTTTGCCAGTTGCAGCGGATGCCCTCATCCACGGCGGCAAAAACGGCATTTGCAACCGGGATGCCGGAAATCACGCCGGTGTTCTTGGCGGTAATACAGGCGGAACCCTGCAGATCGGCAGGAATGGTCGCTATGGCGGTCAGATCGTTGAAAACTGCATCTTCGGCCAGCGCCAGTTGAATCAGGGTTGAGGTATTCATGGTGCCTGAACTCTAGGGAGATGCTGATTTATTGCATCCCCGGTTTTTTCGACATGCCGGCCAGGCATTCCGTATGGAAGATAGCAGACATATTGCATATTTTTAATAAAATCAGGATGATGCAGGCTATGAAGATGGACAATGGCGCGGGCCGGGACAGTGCAACGATTCTGGTTGTGGATGATACACCCGAGAATATCGATGTGCTCAGGGGCCTGCTGAAACCCCGCTACAAGGTGCTGGTGGCCATTAACGGCGAGCAGGCTTTGAAACTCTGTTTTTCGGATCAGCCACCCGATCTGGTTTTGCTGGATGTCATGATGCCGGGCATGGATGGCTTCGAAGTCTGTCGCAGGCTGAAAGCAGAGCCGCGCACCGAGGGTATACCGGTTATTTTCGTCACAGCCATGAATGAAGTTCGTGATGAAGTGCAGGGATTCGAAGCCGGTGGTGTGGACTATATCAGCAAGCCGGTGACGCCGGCTGTTGTGCTGGCCAGGGTGAAAACCCATCTTCAATTGCGTTCAGCCTATCGTTTTATTCGGGAGACATTCGGACGTTATCTGTCGGATGAAATTGTCGATAGCCTGATTGATTCGCCCGAAGGCCTGAGACTGGGCGGTGAAAAGCGCCATCTGACTATCATGATGGCGGATTTGCGCGGTTTTACGTCCATTGGTGAGCGCCTGCCGGCCGAAACCGTGGTGAAGATGATCAATATTTTCCTTGGCCGTATGACCGAAGTGATTCAGCAACATCAGGGTACCATTGATGAGTTCATCGGCGATGCCATTCTGGCCATCTTCGGAGCGCCGATTCTGCGTGAGGATGATGCATTGCGTGCTGTCAGATGCGCGATCGATATGCAACTGGCCATGCGAGAGGTGAACCGCTGCTACAAGCAGGCGGGTTTCCCCGTGGTGGAGATGGGTATCGGCATCAATACCGGTGAAGTGATTGTCGGTAATATCGGGTCCAGCAAACGAACCAAATACGGTGTAGTAGGCCGGGTGGTCAACACCACATCAAGAATCGAGTCCTATACCATCGGTGGCCAGATTCTGGTTTCCGAAAGCACGAAACAAGAGTGCCATGGCCTGCTCAGAATTGACGGGCAGATGAGTGTGATGCCCAAAGGGTTGAGCAAGCCTATTACGATCTATGATATCGGTGGCATATCCGGGGATCAGCCGTTGCAATTGCCCGAACATGAGTCGATCAAACTGATACAACTGGAGAGGCCGGTTGATGTGCGGATTATACCGCTGACCGGCAAGCATCCGGCGGATGGTTTTGGGGGCCGTATTCTTAAACTCGGGCAGCGCGATATGGAAATCACGGCTGACCAGCCATGCAGTGATTTCAGTGATCTCAGAATCATGTTGCTGGACGCAGCGGGAAATATTCTGACAAAAGAGCTGTATGTAAAAGTGATACGACAGATTGATGTGGATCCGGCAGTTTTTCAGGCTCATGCCACATCATTGTCACCGGTTGCCGAAAAGCTGTTCCGGATGCTCGGCAAGAGCGAAGGGGCGCAGGATTCAAAGCCTGTTCGTCTGTTGCATATGACGGATTTTCATATTTATACCGACCCCGGGCAGATGATCAAGGGGATTTGTTCCAATGACAGTCTGGCTGCAGTGCTTGCGCATGCACGTCATCATTGCGCCGATCCCGATGTGATTGTTCTCGGCGGAGATCTGGCCCAGGATGAGTTGCCATCCACCTACAAACGGCTGGCCACCATGCTTGGTCACTGGTCGGCACCGTTTATGGTGACGCCGGGCAATCATGCCAGCTTGTCGGCGTTGCGTAACAGCCTGATTCCGGCTCTGAAGAATATATTCAGCTATTCGGATTGTCTTGTTGTGTCCGGCTGGAAGGTGATTGCGCTGAATTCACATGAGCGGGGCAGCGTTGGTGGTCTGCTTGCCGACGCGGAACTGGATCGACTCGAGCAGCTGCTTGCGGCAAAGGATCATGTCCATGCACTGATTGCAATACATCACCATCCTGTTGATATCGGCAGTCGCTGGCTGGATAACATCGGCTTGAATAATCAGGACAGGCTGTGGTCAGTCATCGACCGTTTTCCACAGGTGCGTGCAATGATATGCGGCCATATCCATCAATCACTGGATGTGATGCACGGGAATGTCCGCATACTCGGTACACCTTCGACCTGTATACAGTTTATGCCATTGCAGGATGAATTCTGTCTGGACGGGGTGTCGCCGGGTTATCGCTGGCTGGAACTGTTGCCGGATGGAAGTATCAATACGGCTGTTGAACGCATCCCCGGTTTTATTCCCGAAGATTTGCAAAATAATGAACCGTATTGAATGAAATAGCGGGTTGAACGCTTCGATTCTCTGACAGTAAAATACGTTTTGTTCTGTGAGCCCTGTTGAACCCTATAATAACCACATCACAAAACCCATGCTCAGCATGGCGGCGGGCGCATTCCACTGGCCGGGCACAAGCGCACGGGTGGCGGAAGCTGTCATGGCTGTAATCAGTGTTGCAATCAGTAGTGTCTGCCAGTCCGTACCGTGAAATACGTGCAGGCTCCAGCACAGCAGAATTGTGCACATGACAATCAGTACCAGATGACTGGCCAGTGTCTGTTCCGGATGAGCGGGAAAGCCGAGTTTAAGGAACGAAAATTTATCCATAGCCAGTTGATCGATCAGGTCTGCAGATCGAAAAACCAGGCAAAGGCAGAGCGCCAGTCCGAAACCGAATTCGGGGATATGTTGAAACCAGATGCCTGCAATAAACAAGGCCGTCAGAAAATGAGTCAGCGGCGGCAATGAAAGTGCAGGGTACATTCTGAGTTCGGGGTCGCTTGTTTGTGTTGACCAGGCTGTGCGCAGTTGCTGCCAGAAAGGTGATGTGAGCAGGCAGGATAACACAGCAGGAAGTATCAGTGTTGCCAGCCCGACCCAGAGCCAGCGGGGGTCAACATAGACCGGCCACATCAGCACCCAGATGGTTAACAGGGGTGGAATGGCGTATTGAATCCTTTCCGGTGGTATGCCCCGTCGCAGAAATATCACCGAGAACCATGCCAGCTGTAACACACCCGGCACAACAAGTGCGCTCAGGACAAGGTCGCTTATGGCAATGTGTTCAAACATAGACGAATCCATCATGTGCGTTACACTAACTGCTCGTCTGCTTTGCCGAAAGGCGGGCGAATGGTTAGGCTGCCGATGCATTTAAACATGAAACAAAAACGTGTCTGCATGACTTCTTTCCATCCTGTGATACTGTTTCATATCACGGGCTGGTAAAAGTCCATGCGCGCAGGGAATCTCTGAATAAGTGCATCCTGCACAGGATAAAACAGTAAAGGTAAAAAGGTGTTTTTCCTTTGCTTGCAAATCAGGCTCTTTCGATCCTGATTTGGCAGCCCGTCAGGGGGCTGCACAGAAACGCTGAATAAACCGGCGTTTTCTTTATATGAAGGAGGGAAATCATGACTCAGGATGAAATGAAACAGAAAGTGGCCGAAGCGGCGCTGAAATATGTCAAAGCGGATACGATTGTCGGTGTCGGTACCGGCTCTACCGCCAATATGTTTATTGATGCACTGGCAGGGATGAAAAATGACATCATCGGAACAGTAGCCAGTTCGGAAGCAACGGCGGAACGCCTGCAGGGGCATGGTATTCCGGTGCTGGAATTGAATGAAGCACTTTCTCAGGTGGATTCACTGTCCGTGTATATAGACGGGGCAGATGAATTTGACAGTGGCAAAAACCTGACCAAGGGCGGCGGTGGCGCTCTGACACGCGAGAAAATTGTAGCGGCGGCTTCCGATGCATTTATCTGTATTGTGGATGAGAGCAAGAAGGTGGATCATCTCGGAGCTTTCCCTTTGCCGGTTGAAGTGATCCCAATGGCCGGGGCACTGGTCGCCAACGTGGCCAGGGATCTGGGTGGAAAACCGGTATTGCGTGAAGGTTTCATGACAGATAATGGCAATATTATTATTGATGTACACGGTTTGACCATTACCGATGCGCGCGGGCTGGAAGATCATCTCAACAGTATTCCGGGTGTTGTGACCAATGGCATTTTTTCGCATCAGGGTGCCGATGTTGTACTCATGGGTACACCGGATGGCGTGGAAACTATTGAGTGAAAGGGAGCGCATGGCCGGAACATAAACACAGCACAACGGACAAGGGTACGATTCCAGATGTTATGGATGACCTGCCTGAGGCTGTTCCGTCAAATTCCGGTCAATCCGGCCGGCAGGAACAATGGCAGCCGGAGGGCACGATACTGATCGTGGATGATGATGAAAATATCAGGCTGATTACATCGGCAATGGTGGAAGGTATGGGGTTCAAGGCTATGAGTGCCCGGGGTGGCCTTGAAGCACTGGATTTGTATCACCGGCATCAGGATGAAATAACCGCTGTTCTGATGGATCTGGGTATGCCCGGAATGGATGGCGGGGAATGTTGCCGTGAGCTGCTTGATATGGATTCGACAGTGAAGATTATCCTTGCCAGTGGTTATCATGAACGGGATACAGTCGCCCGTTTTGCGGAGCGGGGATTAACCGGATTTATCCAGAAACCTTATTCTCAGGCTGCACTGAAGACGGTTCTGGAAACCGCCTTAAGGAGCCGCTGAGTTAATCAGCACTGCCTGAAAAAGTGATAAAGTCCGGATGCGCGGTACATTGTTTAGCCCTTTTCTGTCATCCCGGGCATTTGTAACCGGTTCGCGGGTTCTCCGGGTGTTCACAAAAATATTTCCGGCCATGGATGTGGTTGTTTCATTGCCGGGGCCAGTGCGTATGATTTGCCGCCATGCAAGTCAGAGATTTCGATTATGAGCTGCCTGAACACCACATAGCCAGACAGCCGCTGGAACGACGGGACTCTTCCCGGTTGCTCTGTCTGTCCGGTGAGGAGGGCGGGTTGACGGATAGCCGGATTCGCAATTTACCCGGTCTGGTGCAACCCGGCGATATCTGGGTATTGAATGACACGAAGGTGATTCCGGCCCGCCTGGTCGGGAAGAAAGAAAGTGGTGGCAAGGCAGAGGTATTGCTGCTTGAGCCTGCCGGCACTGCTGATGTATGGCATGCATGGGGCAAGGCCAACAAGCCGTTGAAGCCGGGTGCCATGATCACATTTTCCGGGTCATTTTGTGCCGAAGTTCTGGAGCGCAAGGGTAAAAATATCAAGGTGCGGCTGATTGCTGATGATGTGTCTTCCGCCATTGAATCGCATGGGCATATGCCGTTGCCGCCTTATATCAATCGTCCTGATACCGAGGCCGATAAATCCAGATATCAAACTGTATTTGCACGCCATTCCGGGGCTGTAGCCGCCCCGACAGCCGGCCTGCATTTAACGGCGGAACTGATGGCGGCCATGCAGGCAGCCGGAGCAACATTTGCACATGTCACCCTGCATGTCGGTCCCGGTACATTTCAGCCGGTGCAGGTCGAAAATCTGGACGAGCATGTGATGCATGAGGAAGCCTATATCGTACCCGATGAAACAGCCGATATCGTCAACCGGGCCAGATCAGAGGGGCGGCGTATCATTGCCGTGGGTACGACCAGTTTGAGAACACTGGAAGCTGCCGGTCAGCGTGGTCATTTGCAGGCGGGCGCAGGCAGGACTTCCATCTTTATCAGTCCGGGTTACCATTTCCGGATGGTGGATGCTCTGCTGACCAATTTTCATTTACCCAGATCGACCCTGATTATGCTGGTGGCGGCGCTTGCCGGGCGTGAACGCGTGCTGTCTGCCTATGAACATGCAAAAGCGGCTGATTATCGTTTCTATTCCTATGGTGATGCCATGTTTGTACCTCGTTTGAGCTGTCCATGAAAATATTTATTGCCCAGACAGCTCCGCGTGTCGGCGATTTAACCGGCAATGTACGTTTGATCCGTGATGTCGCAGGCACGGCGGAAAAGTCCAGATGTGACCTGGTCGTTTTCCCTGAACTGGCCATTACCGGCTATCCGCCTGAAGACCTGCTTAAACGACCTGCATTTATGGATGCGGTGGAGGTGGCAGTGGAGGCCGTTGTAACCGCAAGCCGCAATACCTGTCTGGTATTCGGTGCGCCGCGACGCGACGGGGATTTGCTCAGAAACAGCGTGATTCTGGCTCGCTGTGGCAAGATTATCGGTATCTACGACAAGCAGTTTCTGCCCAATTACGGTGTGTTTGACGAGCGTCGTTATTTTGAGCCGGGTCGTGGCGATGTTTGTGTATTTGATGTGAACGGGTGGAAGGTCGGCGTCGGCGTGTGTGAAGACCTGTGGCATGATGAACTGGCTGCAAGTCAGGCGAATCTGGCCTGTGATGTCTGGCTGAACCTGAATGCATCACCATTCCATGTGGCCAAGCAAAGCGAGCGGGAGGCGCTGGTGCAGCGGCGGGCACGGGAGTTTTCCGCACCGCTGGTCTATGTGAATCCGGTTGGCGGGCAGGATGAAATCGTGTTTGACGGCGGCTCTCTGGTTGCCGATGGCGCCGGAAACCTGTTGCTGCGGGCACCATTGTTCGAGCTCTGGCAAGGTGAGATTGATCCGGCTCTGGCAGGGGATACGTATATTGCCGCCTTACCTGAGCCGATTGAGCAGATTCACCGGGCGCTGGTGATGGGCGTAGCCGATTATGTGTTGCGCAACGGCTGCACGCAGGTGGTGATCGGCCTGTCCGGGGGCATTGATTCGGCCCTGACAGCAGCTGTCGCGGTCGAGGCGCTGGGAGCTGAAAATGTACTTGGTGTATTGCTGCCATCGCGGTATTCCAGTGATCATTCGATTACCGACGCTGAGGCGCTGGTGGCGAATCTGGGGATCGAGGCGATTACCCTGCCGATTGCTGAAAGCGTTGCAGCAGTTGAAGCGACACTGGCTGATACCTTTGCTGCCTGGAATAAATCGGAGCCGGATATCACCGAGGAAAACATTCAGGCACGCATGCGTGGTCTGTTGCTGATGGCGATTTCGAATAAAACCGGACGCATGGTATTGACCACCGGAAATAAATCGGAAATGTCGGTGGGTTATGCCACCCTGTATGGCGATATGGCCGGTGGTTTCGCCATGCTCAAGGATGTGTATAAAACAGAAGTGTTTGCCCTGTGCCGCTGGCTGAACCGGGAACACGAAGTGATTCCTGAAAACACGATCACAAAACCGCCATCAGCTGAATTAAGAC
>WFUI01000007.1 GCA_015485035.1 Mariprofundus sp. | reverse complement strand
CTGTAACTGCCTTGGTCTTGGGGGTGATATTATATCCCTGTTTCGTGAAGTTTTTGAATGCAGACAGGTTGGTCGGAAGTGGTCCAACGGCCTGTTGCTGGTCAGTTATAATGGTATAGGGGATCTTCATACCTGATGCTGGTACGCATGTCACATTAACCGGGTAAGTCGGCGCAGCCTTTGTGCTGGTCAAACCACAGTCAGCAGTTGCAATCGTTGGTGCATAATCATTGATGTCATGTTGCCAGTACTCCAGTACCTGTTCAGCCAGAGAAACTGCAGTTGCGCGTTCGCGTGATACCTGGTCGCTGCTGACGATAGAAATGGTGAAGCTGCCGATAGAGAGCAGTGCCACCGAGACAATGACCAGCGCAACAAGGATTTCGACCAGTGTGAATCCTGACATCGGTTCGTTGCAATTCATTGCAAATAAGCCCTGCCAATCAGGTTAACTTTGATTTTTTTGCTGTTTTTCCCGGCCGATAACGTGACTGTGGCATTTTTCGCTGTTCCCCGGCTGCTAAAAGAGATCGGGTTTTTATTGCTGTTAACAGAAAGATTGTCTGAAAACTGGCTGAAATTAACCTGTTCATTTTTACATGTGCTACAGTTGCCGGTTGTATTGGCATCAAAGACATAGAATTTGGGGGAAAAGCTGATACGGACACTACGGTTTTCCGATACGGCCAGTACCCGCGCCTGCTTTAGCTGGGCCAGCAGCGTTTGTGCGATATTGCGTACCGCCTGTTTCTCGCGCCAGTCGGAAAAAGCAGGTATCGCAATGGCACTCATAACCCCCATAATGACGATGACCACCAACAGTTCCAGCAGCGAAAAACCCTGCTGATACCTTTGCAAAAGGTCAGCGTGAAAAACTCCGGCTTGCCTGTCCGGATTGCTTCCGCTTAGATTCGGCTTAATGCGCATCATCTCCTTCATCGCCAAAATGGTAATCTCCTTGGGCCTTCTGGCTGTGATGGGCATTACCATAGGTTATATCCTGTTCTCCAGCAACCTGCCGGAACTGAGTGCGTTGTCTGAGTATCGACCGCCACTGGTTTCCCGGGTTTATAATACCGATGGGGAACTGATTGCTGAATATGCAGATGAACACCGTATTCTGACACCATTCAAGCAGATTCCATCGAAATTGAAAAATGCATTTTTGGCTGCTGAAGATCAGCAATTCTATGAGCACCCGGGCATCAATCCGGCCCGTATTCTTTCGGCGGCACTGGCTAACCTGCGTGCAGGCCACACCGTACAGGGCGGTTCGACCATAACTCAGCAGGTAGCCAAGAATTTTCTGCTCTCATCCGAGCGTTCTTACACCCGAAAAATCCGTGAAGCGATTCTGGCGTATCGCATTGAGCAGGCATTCAGCAAGGATGATATTCTCTATCTATATCTGAACCAGATTTATCTTGGCCGGGGAGCGTACGGCGTAGCTTCGGCAGCATGGCGTTATTTTCATAAATCGCTGGATGATCTGTCACTGGCTGAATGCGCTACGCTGGCCGGCCTGCCCAAGGCACCCGGGAAATATGCTCCGCATCTCAGGCCGGCCAAAGCCAAACAACGACGCAATACTGTATTGCGTCTGATGAATGAAAGCGGCATGGCTGATGCAAAAGATGTAGCTGTTGCCATGAAAGAACCACTTCAGGTTGCGCCGCTGGAGCCGGCCAAACTCACCAACGCGTATGCTGATCAGGTGTACAGGGAACTGTCGGAGCGTTTTGGGGCCAAGACCTTACGCAGGCAGGGCCTGACAATAGTTGTTCCATATGATGAGCAGGCTGAACAGGCTGCTATTCACGCTGTTCGCAAAGGCGTGCTCGATGTTGAACAACGGCAATACTATCGTTATCCCACCCATCATCCGCGCGGTGAATGGTCTGAATTACTGGCCACGTGGAGGGCACAACCACCAATCACCGGCACAGACTCCCTGATTCCAGCCCTGGTTGAGATAGTCCACAAAAATGGTGATTTGACTGTTAATGATGGTCACCAAACATGGCATTTGAGCAAGCCGAAATGGCAATGGAAGCCACTCCGTATATATAAGAAAGAGGGTGCCAGTGAAGCAGAGTTGGCTGCGATGAAACAACGTCCGCGCAGATGGATTGCTGGCGATGAAATCCGTTTGCAGCGTTTGCCTGAATCCGGAGTCAGGTTGGCACAGGACCCATCTATCGAGTCCGCTTTGTATGCTATTGACCTGGAGCGCGGCACGGTATTGGCTCGGGTCGGTGGTTTTGATTATAAGGTAGCCGGATTTGACCGGGTGCGCCAGGCCATGCGTCAGCCCGGTAGTGCCTTCAAACCTTTTTTGTATACGAGTGCACTGGCCGCCGGATCGACACCGGCCACGATTGTTATGGACACTCCCGTTGTTTTTGACAGCAAGCAGAGCGACAGTTTCTGGAGACCGGAAAATTATAAAAACGAATTTGCCGGTCCGGTAACACTACGCAATGCCTTGGAACACTCTCGTAATCTGGCCTCGATCAAGGTGTTGCAGAATGTTGGCATGAATCGATTCTTAAATGATTTGGAAAATTATCCTTTTGGGCACAAGTTTCCTGCCCAGTTGGCGCTGGCTTTGGGGGCAACCGAAGTTACACCGGAATCTCTGACAGAATCCTATGCCGTGTTGGCCGATCAAGGGCGCCGATGGAAACCTGTAGCAGTTCAGCAGGTTCAGGATCGCACTGGCAAGACGTTACATCGATCCGTGGCCGGCAAGCGCTGTCAGGTCTGTCATGTTGATCCTGTGATGAGCGTTAATGAATCCATGCATCCCGCCGAGCAAGTGGTCGATCCGGTCGATGCTTTCCTGATTACGAATATGATGAAGGGTGTTATCGAACATGGTACAGGCAGGGGGGCTCTTGCACTGAACCGGCCTGCTGCCGGTAAAACAGGCACGACCAATAAACAGGTTGATGCATGGTTCATGGGGTATACACCTCAGGTGTTGACCGGTGTGTGGACAGGCCGTGATACACCAACTCCAATGGGACGGCGTGAAACCGGAGCAAGAGCGGCACTGCCGACATGGCTGGAAGCGATGCAGGCTTTCCACAAGGGTAAACCGCGTAAGGATTTTGAACCACCGGATGGCGTTGAGTGGGTGGCGATTGATTCCAAAACCGGCTTGCTTCCAGGCCCGGACAGCAAGGATATTTTCCTCGAAGCATTTCGCGCCGGAACAGCGCCAACGGAAGACTCGACAGCCAAGTCAGGCGGGCAGGAAGATCAGAATTCAGGTTTCTTTGACCTGGGGATGTAGGGAGATTGAGAGCGATGCTGGTTTTTTGTTGTCCTGGCAATAACCGGCCCGCTCAGGCCAAAGCGTCGTTTTGACGTCGCTTACACAACATTGCTTTCCTGCAATGTTGCTCGTTGCACGGTAGTGGGAGGCCATACGTCTATGCACGATGTATGGCATGGAATCAGGCGCTTACTACGTATACCTGATTTTTATCCGCGCTATCATGCCACTCACCTGTCGGCTGCATTGTCGTACAGGCCTGCGCAGAAGCATTGGTACATCAGCGCTTTCTTAGCGATGTGGAAGGAGGGTTGTTCCGGATACTTCACTTTTCACAATTCAGCGCATTTACTTTGGCAGCCATAATGAAATCGTTTTCATGCAGTCCGCCGATTTTATGTGTATAAAAGACAACGGTGCAAAATCCCCAACCATAACAAATTTCGGGATGATGGTTTTCTATCTCGGAAAGTTCACCCACCCTTACTGCAAAAGTCTGTGCCTGCACAAAATTACTGAATGTAAATGAACGCCTGAGTTTGGTGGCACCATCGTCAAGTTGCCATCCAGCGATAGCTGGCAGCATGGCATGGGCATCTGCTGCACTCATTGGTGCAATGCCACCCTGACACGGCATACATGTTTTGTTGTGTAAGGTATTGTCTGTCGTCATGTCACATCTCCATGGTTCTTCGTTGTGGCTTCTTGCTGGTTTGCGGCAGGAAAAAAAGATTCATCTGTGTCAGACATTTTCAGCCTCTGGCGGAGGTGCCTGATCAATCACCAGTTTATATTCTATAGCGTCATTCAGGGCTCGATAAGTTGCTTCCAGCACATCGGTTGAGACACCCACAGTATTCCATTTGCGTTGGCCATCCGATGATTCGATCAGCACACGCACAGCCGCTTCGGTTGCTTCCCGGGTGGTCAGTACCCGTACCTTGAAATCGGTAAGAAACATGGTTTCAAGCCCGGGGTAGGCATCCACCAGTGCTGCCCTGAGTGCTTTATCCATAGCATTGACCGGTCCGTTGCCGAGGGCTGCGGCATGTTTTAATTTGCCGCCGACGCGCACCTGAACGGTTGCTTCGGACTCCGGCGATTCTTCATGCCCGCGTTTTTCATCGAATACGCGGAAACGGACCAGTTCGAAATGACGTTTGAAGCGTTGCATCGAACGACGCAGTAACAGCTGAAATGAGGCATCTGCTCCTTCGAACGCGTAACCGCAGGCCTCCAGTTCTTTGATGCGTTGAAGGGCCTCGGCGACCATTGGATTGTCGGGATCAATGTCTGCATCCGGTTCCAGTTGCTGTAATTTGCTCAGAATATTGCTGCGGCCAGCCTGATCTGACACCAGAATGCGTTGGTCGTTACCAACCAGGGCAGGGTCGATATGCTCGTAGAGATTGCTCTGTTTGCGAATGGCCGAGACATGGATGCCGCCTTTATGGGCAAAGGCATTCTGGCCGACGAATGGCTGATGCTGCCACGGCAGACGATTGGCCATTTCGTTGACGAATTGTGACAATGATGAAAGCCGGGTCAGTTGCAGTTCGGAGATACCACAATCCACGCCCGCTTTCAGTTGCAGGATCGGGATAATGGAAATCAGGTTGGCATTGCCGCAGCGTTCACCCACACCATTGATAGTACCCTGCACCTGCTGAACACCGGCACGTACTGCAGCCACTGAATTGGCTACGCTCATTTCGCAATCGTTATGGGCATGGATACCAAGCGTTTGATCCGGCAGATGTTGTTTTACTCGTGTCACGATATCAAAAACGGAAAATGGAATCGAACCCCCGTTGGTATCGCATAAAACCAGCGTATCCGCACCACCTTTGGCCGCTGCCTCCAGGACTTTTAGTGCATAGTTTGCATTGGCTTCGAAACCATCGAAGAAATGCTCGGCATCGAAAAACACGGTATCAAAATGCTGTTTCAGATAGACCACAGATTCATACACCAGAGCCAGGTTTTCATTCAGGGTAATGCTCAGTGCTGTGGTGACATGCACATCCCAGCTTTTGCCGAAAATACAAACGGCATCCGCACCGCTTTCAATCAACCGGTTCAGGCCGCGATCCTTATCCACGGCATGGCCGGGGCGGGCAGTGGAACCGAATGCCACAAGCTTGCTGTGGTTCCAGTTGCGTTTTCGCATCTGTTCGAAAAAGATATCATCTTTGGGGCTGGCCCCGGGCCAGCCGCCCTCAATCCAGTCGATGCCGAAATCAGCCAGCCGTTCGGCGATGCGTATTTTGTCTTTGACAGAAAAACTGATACCGGCGGTCTGTGCGCCATCGCGCAGGGTTGTATCGAATAATTCTACACGCCGTGTTGCGTGCATAGGGGGTTCAGAACCGGACATGGATGAATGTGTCATAGATGAATCGGCATTTTACGCAGGACGAATAAAAATGACACTGGTTTCCTTATTCTCCGGGATATGCTGAAATCCGTAGTTGGTTTAAAGGCCCAGGGAGTAGATATATGCGAGCTATTGTGATGACAGAGCCGGGTTTTCCGGACGTATTAACAGCGGCAGAGGTTGATAAACCGCTCTGTGGCGATCATGATGTACTGATCCGAATCATGGCGGCAGGCGTCAATCCGATAGATACCAAATTATGTGCCAATGGACTTTATTTTCCTGATGGTTTGCCTGCCATCCTCGGTTGCGATGGAAGTGGTGTCGTTGAACAGGTGGGGGCGGATGTGACCCGTTTTCAAACCGGCGATGCTGTTTATTACTGCTTTGGCGGCCTGGGGCAGAAAGCGGGCAACTACGCCGAATATATTGCAGTCCCGGAATCCTTTGTTGCAGTCAAACCGGACTGCATTGATTTTATTGATGCAGCCGCTGCGCCGCTGGTGCTGATTACAGCATGGGAGGCGCTGTTTGACCGGGCTCGTATCCAGAACGGTCAGAAGGTATTCATTCATGCCGGTGCCGGCGGTGTTGGTCATGTTGCGATTCAATTGGCCAAATTGGTTGGATGTGAGGTTGCTACAACCGTCAGTTCGGATGAAAAAGCCGAAGTGGTCACCACGCTGGGTGCGGACATGGTAATCAACTATCGCCAGCAGGATGTTACGAAAGCATTATTGAAATGGACTGATGGCATGGGCGTGGATGTGGCTTTTGATACCGTCGGTGGTTCTGCTTTCCATCAACTGGTGGGAGCAACACGCGTATACGGTGATATTGTCACGATTCTGCAAGTGCCTGACAACACCGACTGGAAAGCGGTTCGTCTGCGCAATATCCGTATATCCCAGGAATTGATGCTGACACCGATGGTGATGGGGATTACAGAGGCAGCCGAACATCACGGCGATATTCTCGAGCAGTGCGCCCAGTTTTTTGATCAACAGCAATTGTCGATCTTTGTCTCCGATATTCTGCCGCTGGAACAGGCTGCAGAAGCACACCGGAGAATTGAAGCAGGCGGCATGTGCGGCAAACTGGTGCTGGAAGTGGCACAGTCGGGAGAAGATACCAATGCATGAGTCGATTCATGAACATACGGATCATGATCAACAAAAAAACGAAGCAGCAAAGAAAACCGCTACACTGGTTTATGCACTGCAGGCAGCCTCATTTCTGCTGACGGTGACGTTTATCGCTGCCATTATTATTAATTATGTGAAAAAAGACGATGTGGCGGATACATGGGTTGCATCCCATTTTCGCTGGCAGATTCGAACCTTCTGGTTCGCCCTGCTGTGGTCCGGTTTCGGCGCCATTTTATTCTTTCTGGGAATCGGATATTTCATCCTGATCGGGGTGGCGATCTGGGTTATTTATCGTATCGCCAAAGGCTGGCTGGCTTTGGCTGATGGCAAATCAATGTATCTTGAAGATTAAGTTTGTCGGAGAGCTATTCTTGCAGGCGATGAAACACGCGCTGATTTCGTCTATTCAGGCCAACATCCAATCATAACCCGGCGTAAAAGATTTTATGGGTCTGCTCGCTGTTTTTAAGGCGGCTGTTTTACAATATTCGGTTTGTTGAATTTGTACTTACATTGCTGAAGTAATTGCCAGAGGCGTTCGCCGATGGGGCCCATGGGTTCATTGGAACGGCGGAAGAGAAACATATCTATTTGTAATGGTTCCAGCTTATTGCCGGAAAGTTCCAGCAAGCGGCCATCCGCAAGCTCTTCGGCAATGCGGTGCCGCGGCATGCGGCCCCAGGCTGAGCCGGAGAGGATCATGCGCTTTTTCATATCAAAATCGTTGACCCGCCATTGTGAAGCACCTTCGAGTATACCGGCACTTTGCCCGGGCTGGTTGCGGCTGGTATCGCGTACCACAACTTGCACATATTGTTCCAGATCAGACGCACTGATGGAGGGGTAACGGGTTGCCAGCGGGAATCCGGCGGAAATGACGCTGACCATTTCGGTGGAGCTCAGGAGCACCTCTTCGGTATGCTCAATTGGCATAAATCGTTCGGCAATGGCAAAATCGACTGATTTTTCCTGCAGACGTTCCAGTGTCCCGCCCATATTCTCAATCTGCAGGCTCATACGTGTGGCCGGGGCAGATTCGGAAATCTGTTTGATGACATCCAGAACTTGCTCAACCGGAGCAATAGCACTCAGTGCAATGGAAATCTCCGTTTCCTCACCCTGAGAGAAATGACCCGCGATACTGGAAAGCTCTTCGCATCGGGAGAGTATGCTTTTGGCTTTGCCGTAGATAACCTGACCCTCTGAAGTCAGCGCCGGCCGGTATTCCCGCCGATCAAACAGTGACAATCCCAATTCCTGTTCCAGGTTTTTAATGGCGATACTGATGGCCGACTGGCTGCGGAACAGCGTTTCAGAAGCGGCATGAAAGCCACCACTTTCGACTACGGCACACAGGGCACGTAATTGTTCCAGCGTCATAATCCAATCATGAACGATATATAAAGTTAATCAAGTCTATCGATTTTTTATGCTTTTTATAAATCATTAAGGCAATGAGTATTGCATCTGCCGGAACCGGACAGGAGGTTTAATGCTGCGCAATACACCAATATCTTACGGGTGGATTTCCATTGTATTGCATTGGCTGATGGCACTGGCGCTGTTCGGCATGTTTGCGCTCGGTTTATGGATGACCGATCTTGTTTACTATGATCGCTGGTACCACGATGCACCCGAAATACACAAAGGCATTGGTATTCTGTTGTTGATCGTGTTGCTGTTTCGTTTTTTCTGGCGATTGATCAATACACGCCCTGAACTGATAGGGGCATGGTGGGAACAGGTGGTCGCACTGCTGGTGCATCGGCTGCATTATGTGCTGATGTTTACTGTGTTGATCTCCGGTTATCTGATTCCAACAGCTGAAGGGGCCGGTGTTGATGTGTTCGGATGGTTCTCGGTTCCGGCCACGTTAATGTTTGATAAACAGCAGGCTGATCTGATCGGTAAAATTCACCGGGTTTCTGCCTGGGCCATGATAGGGTTGGCAGGACTGCATGCCGGAGCAGCACTGAAACACCATGTGATTGATAAAGACATCACCTTGTTACGTATGCTGGGCATGTCCCGGAACTAAATGGTGAGAAACACTCAGGGAGAATACAAATGATATTTAAAACACTGATCGCGGCATCGCTGCTGGTCGCCGCAGCGATGCCTGCGCAGGCCGAGCAATATGATATTGATATCAAGGGCCAGCATGCTTTTATCCAGTTCAAGGTAAAGCATCTGGGTTATAGCTGGTTGCTTGGTTCATTTCGGACATTTAAAGGACATTTTTCCTATGATGAACGTAAACCGGAAAAGAACAGTGTCAGTGTGTCGATTGATACAGCCAGCCTCGATACCAACCATGCCGAGCGTGATAAACATTTGAGAAGCGCAGACTTTTTCGATGCAGCCCGGTATCCGACAGCAACATTTACCAGTACGTCTTATGAGTCAACCGGCAAAAAGACCGGTATCCTGCATGGTAAACTGACCCTGCATGGCGTTACCAAAGATATTGCCATCAATATCAAGCAGATTGGTACCGGCCCCGACCCGTGGGGCGGGTATCGCCGCGGCTTCGAAGGGCACACCACATTGCATCTGTCCGATTACAAAATGAAAAAGAGCGGCATGCTTGGTGCCGTAGCCGAAAACGTGGAGATATTTCTGTCGATTGAAGGTGTACGCACCAAGTTATTTTGAACACGTTCTCATAGCACCCGTATTGTTCTTGAATAATGCGGGATAAAAGCCCGAAGGAGACATCAATGAAAAAACATATGATTATATCTATTGCATTACTGGCGTTCGGCTCTACGTCGGCACTGGCAGAAGGCATGGGGCATAACAGCGGTATGCATCACATGCTTAAGCAGGCTGATGCCAACCATGATGGAAAAACGACGAAAGCAGAGTTTATGGCCGCTTCGCGTCAACAGGCGGAAAAACGCTTTGCTCACATGGATGCCAATGGCGATGGCGTGCTGGATGAAAAAGACCATCAGGCCCATTTCGATAAGATGGATGCCAATCACGATGGCTCAATCAGTCGGGATGAATTTACCGCATTTCATAAACAGATGTACAAACAGCATCATAACCAGAGAGGCAGTCATGACTGAACCGACGATAGCAGCAAAAGAACCGGCTGTGCTGGAACTGGAACCCGGAACCTATTACTGGTGCGCTTGTGGCCGCTCAAAGAACCAGCCATTTTGCGATGGTTCACATGAAGGCCGCGAATTTACGCCGCAGGTGGTCGAAATAACCGAAAAACAAACAGTGGCCTTGTGCCAGTGCAAGCAGAGCAAAACCCCGCCCTTCTGCGATGGTTCCCACAACGAATTGTAAAAAGGAGAAGCCATGGCCCAACAACGCATGAATGTGCAGGCCCCGGTTGAGCGATTGTTTGCAGAGCGCTGGAGTACGCGTGCTTTTGACAGTGAAAAGCCGGTTGCAGACGCATTGATCGCATCATGTCTGGAAGCAGCGCGCTGGGCTCCATCCTGTTTCGGCGAGGAACCGTGGCATTATATTGTTGCCAATCGTTTCGCTGACAAAACGAACTGGGACAGCGTGGTTGAATCACTTGCACCGAAGAATCAGCTATGGGCCAGACATGCGCCGGTACTGATAGTTTCGGTTGCAGAGCCTGCATTTTCGCATAACGGCAAGCCTAATCGTTGGGCCGAATATGATACTGGACAAGCTACGATCTGCCTGTGCCTGCAAGCTGCGGCAATGGGACTGGCAAGCCATCAAATGGGCGGTTTTGATCCCGATGCATTGAAACAGGTATTTGCACTACCGGATCAGGTGCATGTGATGAGCGTGGTTGCTATAGGTTATCCCGGTGATGTGACAAAGCTGGGTGAAGAATTTCAGCCTATGGAAACAGATGCAAGAACGCGCAAGCCTCTGGAGATGATTGTTCATGACGGGCAATGGGGTTCGCCATGGCAGGCCCCTGTTCATGCAGGTTGGGAAGCACGTTATCAGGAAACGCCGGTGCAACAGTTGCCGTGGTTCTATCGGGATCTGGATGCAGATTTTGCGCAGGCACTGAAGCAGTTTGATATAACGGCAGGCGATGTGCTCGATATTGGCTGTGGCCCCGGCACTCAGGCAGTTGCACTGGCCAAACTGGGTTTCAGTGTTACCGCCAGCGATGTATCGCCAACTGCTGTGACATCTGCTCGCCAACTCTCCGGTACAGAAAACGTATCCATCAAGTTCCATGTCGATGATGTGCTGGATAGCAAGCTCGCCGGCCTGTTTGACCTGATTCTGGACCGTGGTGTGTTCCATTGTTTTACTGAATCTGCTGATCAGCAGGCATACCTGGCCACGGTGAAGCGTTTGCTCAAGCCGCAGGGGTTACTGCTGCTCAAATGTTTCCATCAGGATGAAACACGGGAGCAGGGCCCGCCGGGCCGATATGGTGAGGAAGATATTCGCCATTTCTTTGCTGATGGATTTGAATTGATCGAGGCGCGTTCCACGCTGTTTGCATCTTCCGTTCAGAATGATCCGCCCAAAGCG
>WFUI01000006.1 GCA_015485035.1 Mariprofundus sp. | reverse complement strand
GTTCGGTCGCCAGCCGTGGACGGTATACGGTGTGCTTCCGACCCACCTTTCCACCTCATCCCTGCATGTATCGGATGTGCAGAATTCGCTGATAGCCTTTGTGATCATGTATACGCTGATGTTTGCCGTGGAGCTCTACCTGATGTTCAAATATGCCCGCCTCGGCCCGAGCGCGCTGCACAGTGGCCGATATCACTTTGAGAAAGGAGTTGCATGATGTTTGACTATGAGACATTGCGCTTGATCTGGTGGTTGCTGATTGCAGTGCTGTTACTTGGTTATGCCATTATGGATGGCTTTGATCTCGGTGTGGGGACGTTATTGCCGTTTGTTGCCAGGAGTGATGATGAGCGCCGGGTGCTGATCAATGCGATCGGCCCGACCTGGGATGGTAATCAGGTGTGGCTGGTGCTGGGACTCGGTGCCATTTTTGCAGCCTGGCCGGCTGTCTATGCGGCTGCTTTTTCGGGCATGTATGCAGCCATGTTGTTGATGCTGTTTGCTCTGTTTCTGCGACCGATCGGGTTTGATTATCGCAGCAAAATCGCCTCACCGACGTGGCGGTCATTCTGGGATTATGCCCTGTTTTTCGGAGGCATGGTTCCTGCCGTTGTGATGGGGATTGCATTCGGTAATTTATTGCAGGGTGTACCGTTTCATTTCGATGAGAACTTTCGCAGCTTCTATACAGGAACCATGGCTGAACTGCTGAATCCGTTTGCCTTGCTGGCCGGTCTGGTGTCGCTGAGCATGCTGGTGATGCACGGGGCAACCTTTTTGCTGATCAAGACGGAAGGGGTGTTGCAATATCGAGCCTTGAAGGCATCCAGAGGTTCGGCCATTTTAACCGTGTTATTGTTTGCCATGGCCGGCATCTGGTTGATGACGGGTATTGAAGGCTTCCGGTTGGCCGGAGCGGTGAATCACTTTGCCGGGTCGAAGCCCTTCGGGCTGGATGTGGTGCATGAGACCGGTGCCTGGATGAGTAATTTCCGTGATTATCCCTGGATGTGGCTGGCACCGTTATCCGGTGTGGGCGGGGCGTTGCTGGTGCTTCTTTTCGGTGACCGTAAACCGGGTATGAGCTGGATTTCCAGTAGCGTTTCCGTTGCAGGCATAGCAGCAACTGCCGGTTTGTCGATGTTCCCATTTGTGTTGCCTTCCAGTACGCATCCGTCCCAGAGTCTGTTGATGTGGAATGCGACGTCGAGTGAACAGACGTTATGGCTGATGTTTCTGGCTGCGATCATCTTTATCCCGATCATCATCGCTTATACCTCATGGGTATTTCGGGTGTTACGGGGCAAGGTGACTGTGGAGCAGATAAAAGAACAGCAGCACACGGCTTATTGATGCGCATGCTTCCATCTGTGCTCAGAGAACAATTGAGGAGAAAGAAATGTGGTATGTAATCTGGATTTTGGTCGCTTCTCTGGCAGTCTATGTCGGGGTGCGATCTACCCTCGCCATTGATTGACCAAGCCGTTCTTTGATGCGGATAATATCTGTCGGGGTTGATGTATGAGTCTGTGGGTGATCGCACTGGCTCCATTGATTGGCATGTTTCTGGCTATGTTCGGTGCCGGCGGTGGTATGCTAACCATACCCTTGCTGGCTTACGGTGTGGGCATGCCGTTGAAGAGTGCCATTGCAGCAAGCTTGTGGATTATCGTCGTGGTGAGCCTGATGGCATTGCTGCGGCAGCGGGCATGGACGCAGGTTCAGCCGAAACTGTTGCTCTACTTTATGGGTGGCGGTGTGATTGGTAGTTGGGCCGGGGCACATTTGGGCCTGGCTATTTCAGATATTGTGCAGGGGGTGATGTTTGCCCTGCTGGTCTGGTTTGTCGCATGGTGGATGTATCGACAGGATAGCACTGATGCATCATTGCGCAGTCAGTCTCGGCCATGCCGCTGTATATTGACGCTGGTGGTCGGGGCGGCCCTCGGTGTGGTTACAGGCGTACTCGGAGTCGGCGGTGGTTTTTTGATGGTGCCTGCATTGATCTGGCTTGGTGTGTCGGATTTCAAGGTGGCGGTAAGCCATTCATTGATACTGATAGTTATCAATGCCCTGGTTGCAGGCGCAACCTATCTGGGTCGGGTTGAATTGGCCTGGCAACCCATGTTCTGGATTACTGTCCTGGCAGCAGTTGGTTGTCTGGCAGGCAGTGCAATGATGGGGCGTTTTACAGCCGCCGGACTGCAGAAGGCGTTCAGTCTGTTATTGCTATTGGTTGGAGGCATCATGTTGTATGATGCAATTGGAACATACTAAGAAGAATTGGAGATACTATGAGTAATGAATACAAACAACTGACAACTGAATTATCAGCCAGCATTGGCGGCATTCGCAAGGATATTCCGGATGTAATGAAGGGCTTTTCAGCCATGGCCGGGGCGGCATTGGAAGATGGCGCACTGAGCAAGAAAACGAAGGAGTTGATTGCATTGGCGATTGGCG
>WFUI01000005.1 GCA_015485035.1 Mariprofundus sp. | reverse complement strand
GGGAGCCATATACTCGATCATATGCAGTCCGGTGAAGTGCCTGTGGTGACCGGTTTTCAGGGTGTTGATGAAAGAGGCAATGTTACCACACTGGGACGCGGTGGTTCGGATACTTCGGCTGTCGCGCTGGCGATCTCTGTTGGTGCGGATGTTTGTGAAATCTATACGGATGTCGATGGTATCTATACCACTGATCCGCGCATTGTACCCAGGGCACGCAAAATAAAGCGGATTTCCTATGAGGAAATGCTGGAATTTGCATCTCTGGGGGCGAAGGTATTACAGACCCGTTCGGTAGAATTGGCCATGCGTTATGATATGCCGCTGCATTTGCGCTCCAGCTTTGAGCCTGTGGAAGGCACAATGGTTGAACAAGAGGATGAGACAATGGAACGAGCGATAATTTCAGGTGTGGCATATAACCGCGATGAGGCAAAAATCACCATTATGGGGATTCCGGATCAGCCGGGCATTGCCGCCAATGTGTTCGGTCCGGTGGCCGAGGCCGGGATCAATGTTGATGTGATTGTGCAGAATGTTTCCGAGCAGGGATATACCGATATCACTTTTACGGTGCCACGCAGTGATTACCTGCCGACCATGAATATCATACGTAATCTGTGCAAGCAGATGGATGCACGTGATGTGAAGGGTGATGACAGCGTCGCCAAGGTGTCCGTGGTTGGCGTGGGTATGCGTTCACATGCGGGAGTGGCCAAGGAGATGTTTGATATTCTGGCCAAAGAAGGCGTCAATATTCAGATGATTACCACCAGTGAGATCAAAATTACCGTTGTGATTGAAGAAAAATACATCGAGCTTGCCGTGCGTGCCCTGCACAGTGCTTTCGGGCTGGACGAGAAAGACAGTTAAAGAAAGCGTTGATTTGTTCTGCGCTTCTGCGATGGAATGGATGGCCTGCCAAAACCGATGGTGTGAAGCATTGATTTTGTAAGCAAAGGGAAAATCACGCTTTTCTCTTTGCGTTCTGATTCTGTCGTGATGGCAATAAACCATGCCTCATTAGTTTTGAGTGGAGTTTCACTACCTGTAGATCAGTATACTTTCTGCTTGAGATAGGGACGAATAGACAGGGGCATCGCACCAGGTGTGCAAAGACAGGACTACACTCGAGGCATGGATCGAATCGATTGCCAGTCGCCGGTTAAAAAACAACAGAGTAATTGCACTGTAACCGGCGCCTGTTTCAGGCTTCGGCTACAATATGATTATGATCTGAAGATACTTTCAGGCACTCTTCACGATTCACTTGAATTTCCCGGGGCGCATCAATGCCAATGCGCACTTGCCCACCTTTCACATTCAGAACCTGAATCTGAATATTATCTCCAATAGCAATGGCTTCGCCTTTTTTGCGCGTCAAAATTAACATGATATTTCCCCTCTGGCACCTTTAATAGACTACAATATTGTAAAGCGCAAGTTTTGCCGTGTATTTCCAGTGTTATTTTCTATTGTTGACACGATAATGATAACGGTTATCATTACATTTATGCAGAAACTGACCGCACAGCGTCAAGCCATACTGGATTTGATCAATGCCTCCAATCGACACTGGGATGCTGATGAAGTGGCCCGTGCACTTGTGGATACAGGGGCATCGATTGGTATTGCCACAGTGTATCGCGGTTTGTCCGCTCTGGAGTCTCAGGGGCTGATTGATTCGATTCAGCTGGCCGATAAAAAACGCTATGAGCGGGCCGATAAGGCGCATCATGATCATATGGTTTGTACCGGATGCGGTCATATCGAAGAATTTTCACATGATACGATTGAAGCATTGCAGGAGGCTGCTGCAGAAAAAAAAGGTTTTAAGCTGACCGGACATCAATTGGTGATGTTCGGCTTTTGCAGAAAATGCAGGCAGGAGCTGGACACATGATTTCATCCATGGTGATTGTATTCAGGGAAATGCTCGAAATGGTACTGGTGGTCGGGGTATTGCTGGCGGCGACACGCGGGTTGACCGGTTCCAGGTTCTGGATCGGACTCGGTGTGTTCGGCGGACTGCTGGGGGCAGTGTTTCTGGCTGTGTTCATGGAACGGATGGAGGCATCCTTTGATGGGGACGGTGAATTCATCTTTAATGCAGTGGTGCTGTTGCTTGCTTCGACACTGATTGCCTGGACGGTATTGTGGATGAGCAAACACGGACGCATGATAGCTCAGCATATGAAACAGATCGGAGGCTCGGTTAAAGAAGGTGATCTGCCCTATACGGCATTGGCTATTGTTGCACTGTCCGCCGTCATGCGTGAAGGCTCGGAAGCAGCATTCTTTCTGTTCGGTGCAGCGCAAGGGATCAGCGATGATGGCTGGAGTATGTTTTTCGGCGGTTTGATGGGGGCGGGCATTGCACTGGCCATGGGTTCTCTGCTTTATTTGGGACTGGTACGTATTCCGTTGAAACGGTTATTCAGCGTGATCGGCTGGTTGTTGATGCTTCTGGCTGCCGGTATGGCTTCACAGGCGGCATCGAATCTGGTGATGATCGGGTGGTTGCCGCCCTTGGTTGATCCGCTGTGGAACAGCTCAGCCCTGTTGTCATCCAGCAGCCTGTTCGGTGAGTTACTGCATGTACTGGTGGGCTACGATGACCAGCCCAGCGCATTGCAGGTTATTGTATTTTCAGTTTCATTGGCCATGATGGTGATATTGTATTATCGCTTGCGCTCAAGTGCAGGCCAGCGGGAAGCAGCTCCGGCTTAAGGGTTAAGTCCGGCGACTATTTTTTGCATTGTTGCTTCGGCAATACAACGCTGGTTTAAATGCGCAATGGGGGCAAAGTGGCACAATCCCTGGCAGTGTTCTGTGGAAGTGAGAAATCCGCGTTGTTTCAGTTGATAAAGTAATTCCGGACCACCCCATTCCCTGCATTCAGGTCCCTGACAAACGTTGATGATGTTTTGTTCTGTGCTGATATGCATGCGGGAATGGTATGGAATGTTTCGTATGTTCGCCATAAATTCTGCTGTTTTTCCTGATTTCGTCTGTATTTTTTACACGTAGCGGATGGAAATGGTATTTGTGATGATGGGTTTTTTATGCCTGGGGCTACCTGAATGTATGAACGCCCGTTATGCTTGCCTGCATGCGTTATTCCAAGTTATTTATTCCAACTCTTCGAGATGATCCGGCTGATGCCGAAGTGGTTTCTCATAAACTGTTGTTGCGAGCCGGTTATATCCGACGTGTGACATCCGGCGTATATGATTATCTGCCGCTGGGGCTACGCGTGTTGAGGAAAATCGAATCCGTGGTGCGTGATGAGATGAACATGGCAGGGGCGCAGGAATTGCAGATGCCGATGGTACAGCCGGGCGAGTTATGGGAGAAGTCCGGGCGCATGGAAAAATACGGGCCGGAGCTGTTGCGTTTTAAGGATCGGCACGGGCACGAATCCTGTCTCGGGCCCACCCATGAAGAGGTGATCTGCGATCTGGTAAGCCGTGAATTGCGTTCCTACAAACAGCTTCCAATGAATCTGTACCAGATTCAGAACAAATTCCGAGATGAAATTCGTCCCCGGTTCGGGCTGATGCGCGGACGCGAGTTTATCATGAAAGATGCATATTCCTTCCATGCTGATGAAGATTGTCTGGCTGCGGAATATAAGAATATGTTTGATGCCTATTGCCGGATTTTTACGCGATTCGGATTGAAGTTTCGCCCTGTTGAGGCTGATACCGGTTCCATCGGTGGAAGCGATTCGCATGAATTCCATGTGCTGGCTGATTCGGGCGAGGATCTGATTGCGCACTGTGGAGCTTGTGAATATGCAGCCAATGTGGAAAAGGCTGTATCGAATCGTCAAGCCGCAGTGGCTGATCAAACAGAATTAAACATGGTTGATACGCCGGCTGTGACGAGTGCAGAAGATGTGGCCGATTTTCTATCGGTGGATATCGCCTTGCTGCTCAAAACCATGGTATATCGCATTATCGGCGGGGCAAACGATGGTAGTATTGTTGCTGTTTGTGTTCGGGGTGATGATCAGGTGCAGGAGATCAAGCTGGCTCATGTTGTCGGTGCCGACAGTGTTGAAATGGCAACAGATGCAGAAATTGCTTCTATTGGTGGTGTTACAGGTTTTGTTGGTCCGCAGAATTTATCATCCCGTATTTTGCTGGATCATAGTCTGGAGGGTGCAACAGGTCTGGCTGCAGGAGCCAATCACCAGGATGCACATGTGACCGGGCTGGATATCGCGCGAGATATTACATCAGCCGAATTTTTCGATTTGCGTCAAACCAGAACCGGCGATACGTGCGTGCATTGTGGCGGAGACATCGCGCTTTCGCGTGGTATTGAAGTGGGCCAGGTATTCGCACTCGGTACACGCTACACCAAACCGATGGAAGTGCTGTTTCAGGATCAGCAGGGCAAACGCAGTGTGGCCACCATGGGCTGCTATGGTATTGGCATATCGCGTCTGATGGCGGCCATTGTGGAACAATGCAACGATGATGCTGGTATCAGTTGGCCGCTGACACTGGCGCCATTTTCTGTGGGGCTGATCAGTATGGGTAAATCGAATGCCGTGCTGGAAGCATCGGAGTCGATTTACAGTCGGTTGAAAGAGGCCGGCATAGATGTGTTGTGGGATGATCGCAAGGAGCGCCCCGGTGTTAAATTCAAGGATTTTGAATTGATTGGGCTGCCATTTCAGATCGTTGTCGGTGATCGCGGTTTGAATGACGGCCAGGTGGAAGCGGGGTGGCGCAAGAATGAAAGACGCCCTGTTCCGGTCGCAGATATCGTATCTGTTGTGATGTCTGAACTACAGCCCGTGGAGATGGAAAACTGAACGCCGACGAGTTACGGCAGCGCCTGGGAGGTATTTCACCCAAGTCCATTCTGGCCGGGGTGATGATTGCAGGTTTTCTGCTGACCATCCCTGTCTGGTTGAGCAGGAATACGGAAGATAAGCAGCATCTGGCTCAAACGGCTGTCAAACAGATTGTGGAGAAGAATGTCGGGCTGCTCGATATTATGCCGGAAGAGAAGGAAGAGCTGCGCCAGATGCTGGAGCCTGAACCAGAACCTGAACAGGCCGACTTCGAGCAAATGGTATGGGTTAAGGATATTGTCTCAACAATTCGCCCGTGGGTGGCAGATCTCAATGAGGCGGAGACAATTGCCCGCTGGGTTTATATTTACAGCAAGAAATCAAAATTATCTCCCGAACTGATTCTGGCTGTTATCGCGGTGGAGTCGCAATTTGATCATTTTGCTGTCAGCAATGTTGGCGCTATTGGTTTGATGCAAGTCATGCCGTTCTGGAAAAAGGAACTGGGCAAGCCGGATGATAATCTGCTCAGTATTGAAACGAATGTACGCTATGGCTGCGCTATTCTTCGCCACTATGTTGACCGTTATAAATCTATAGAACGCGCACTGGCTGCTTACAACGGATCGCTGGGCCGTAAAAAATATCCCAATAAAGTGTTTGCCAAAATGAAGAAGTTCAAAGCTACGGAAACCGGCATTTAACCTTTATCCGCTGGCCCGGCGCAGTACATCCCGAAACATTTTTTCAGTTAATCGCCGGGTTTGTGTGTTGTAGCGGGAGCAGTGATAGGAATCGAACAGTTTACGGCCATCGGGAAGCATGTGTTCTGCGGCATGCCCGAATTTCAGGGCGGATAACTTCAGCCCGTAGGCGCGTAGAATCGCATCGTGGGCAATTTTTCCCAGCGCCATCAGATTGCATGAAACAGGAAGTATATCGATCTCGGACTTGAGGTATGGGTTACAGTTTCTTATTTCTGATGTTTCAGGCTTGTTCTGAGGTGGCAGGCATTTCACCGCATTGGTGATACGTACACCATACAGTGCCAGGCTATCACTGGCATGTTCGGATACAGGTGCAGAGGAAAGCCCGAGATCGAACAGGGTTTGATAGAGCAGGATGCCGGCAAAATCACCGGTGAACGGGCGACCGGTCCGATTGGCACCGTGCATGCCGGGCGCAAGACCGACAATCAGAAGCTTTGGTTTTTCATCCCCGAATGCGGGTACGGGGGCGGCAAAATAGTCGGGTCGCTCGGCCTTGATGTTGTCGAGAAACGTAGCGAGCCGGGAGCAGGTTTTGCAATCTGCCTTAAACATGTTGTTTGATCTGTTCAGCCAGGGATCGCAGGGCACGACCACGATGGGAAACCGAAGCCTTTTCTTTGGAACTGGCTCTGGCGAAAGCTTTGCCCAGTTCCGGACAGAAAAAAAGCGGATCATAACCAAACCCGCCAGTTCCGGTTTGCTGTTCCAGAATTTGTCCTTCCACCTTACCCTCCGCTGTGAATGGTTGTCGATTATCCGGAAAAGCCAGATGCAGGGCACAGACGAAACAGGCTGACCGGTTATCTTGTCCTGCCAGCTCAGCCAGCAGTTTTCGGTTGTTGTCGGCATCACTGGCATCAGGGCCGGCAAAACGGGCGGAATAAACACCGGGGTCACCATCCAGTGCTTCAACGCAGAGGCCTGAATCATCAGCCAGTGCAGGTAATCCGTTGGCTGTAGCAAAGGCTTCGGCCTTCTTGCGTGCATTGCCGGAAAAACTGCCGGCATCTTCAATCACATCGACAAAAACTGTATCTTCCGATGCGACGATTTCGATACCAAGAGTGCCGAGGATGGTAGCGATCTCCGTTCGTTTTTTCGGATTGTTGCTGGCAACGACCAGTTTCATGGGTTTACAGCAATCAGGCGGATACAACAGCCTTATTTTGTAATGCAGCCAGAGCTGAAATGCCCTTGTCAGCCAGCATTTTCAGTTGCATGAACTGATTCCAGTGCAGCGGTTTATCTTCAGCAGTTGCCTGTACCTCCACGACACCACCATCCGGTGTCATGACAAAGTTGGCATCCATTTCGGCTTCTGAATCTTCAGAATATTGCAGGTCGAGCAGGGCCTCTCCATCAACGAAACCACAGCTGACTGCAGCGACTTGCCCGATAACGGGATCATGTTCGAGTGTACCATCTGCCAGCAGTTTATTGATGGCAATGCGTAATGCCACCCATGAGCCGGTAATAGCTGCGGTTCGGGTGCCACCATCTGCCTGCAATACATCGCAATCCAGACTGATGGAACGCGGTCCCAAAGTATCGAGCTCCACCACAGCACGCAGGGAGCGACCGATCAGCCGCTGGATTTCAACTGTGCGTCCGGTTTGTTTGCCCCGTGCTGCTTCACGACCGCCGCGCGTGTGGGTAGCACGTGGCAGCATGCCATATTCGGCGGTTACCCAGCCTTTGTCAGTACCGCGCAGGAATGGCGGTTGCCTTTCTTCGATACTGGCCGTGCATAATACGCGTGTATGTCCGAATGAAATCAACGCTGAACCTTCGGCATAGCGATTGAAATTTATATCAATAGTCACGGGGCGGAGTGCATCCACCTGTCTGTCTTCACGCATGTCTGAATCCTTTGTTGGGTGGTAAAAGTCCGGGGCGTTATTTTTCCTGCAACCAGGCTTTTAATTGGGCGGCAGCTTTTCCGCCCGAGGCAAGGCGGCCATCGCCGGCAATCAATGTGGGGGTGCCATGAATATTAAGTTTTTTGGCAAGGGCGGTGATTTCATCAATCGGTGTGTCGCAGGTTCCGGCTTTCGGATCAGCATTGTTGACCATGATATCAGTTAACATTTTATGACGATCCTTGCTGCACCAGATCGCAGTGGACCAGCGTTTTGCATGTTTGTGAAAACTGAGTGGATAGAGGAAACTATATACCTGAACGCCTTTCAATTTGGCCAGTTCGGTTTCAAATTTACGGCAATACGGGCACTCGGGATCGGTAAAAATGGCCAGCTTCAGCTTACCATTTTTATCGCCTGAAACAACGGCTTTATCCAGAGGTAAGATATTCCAGTCAATGCGATTGAGTTCTTCCATGCGCGCCTGTGTCAGGTTTTTCTTTGCAACAGTATCAATAAGTTGCCCCCCCATGATGAAATGGCGGCCATCGGCATCGGAATAGAAAATATTTCTGCCACTACGAACCTCATACAGTCCTGTGATAGGAGAAGGGGTTACAGCATCGATATTGTTATTACGCAGCACGTCTGCCGCATGACTGCGGATGGATTCGATATTTGCATCTTTTCCCTGCTCATGGGCAAAGGCAATGGCAGGGATTAACATGGAAATGATTAGCAAAAATGGGCGCATGGAGACTCCTGATTGATATGATGATGCGTATGATGCTTTCTACTTATGATACTGTGAAGGGGGAGGATGCTACAGTCAGGGTTGTTGATCCTGTTTTTGATTCAGAAAACCCAAAACGGTATCTGAGAATTTCTTTTTATTCCATGGCAGGGCACCGATTTGACGAGCGGCAATATCTCCATCTGCGTTAACCACGAGAGTGGTGGGCAGGCCACGTGCACCCAGAGCCATGGCTTGGGACGAATCTGTCAGCTGGGCAGGTAAATTAAAGTGATTGCTGGTTAAAAAGTTCTGGGCATCTTCCATGCTGTCATCAAGGGAAACGGGAATAATGGTGACTTCAGGATGCTGTTGCAGCCAGGTGGTCAATAGCGGCATTTCATGGCGGCACGGCCCACACCATGAAGCCCAAAAGTGTACCAGTACCGCTTTACCCTTATATTCAGTCATATTATGAGGCACACCGTTATGATCGATCCATTGCAATTCAACGGCCTGGACCGGCATCCATACAAACAGGGTGAGTACAGCACTTATCATCCATCTGTTTATCCATCGCATCATTGGTTTCTCCTGATTTCCGCTCTTGGTCGTTGTATGTGCAAATATCTTGCATAAAACATGGGCCTGTTTAATAGTGCGTCCATTATGCATGTTATGCGAAAATTCACAGCCGCCATCATGGCCGTTTCACTGTTGCTTGTCAGCACTGTGCCTGCGGTTTCAGCTGTAGCC
>WFUI01000004.1 GCA_015485035.1 Mariprofundus sp. | reverse complement strand
TTGCGCAACATGTCGGGCTACCAAGCCGAGCCAATTGCGGATCATGCCATTTTTATGGTGGTGGCGGTGACAATGTCAAACATGGGGACCTGTCTTCTATCATGGCTGACCCACCGAAATCGGTGGATGTCCATATGTCCCCGGGTGGACAGAATTTTGCTTGTACTGCCTGCCATGTGACCAAAAACCATCAGTGGAGTGGTAGTCGCTATCAATTGCTGGCGCGCGATACCAAGGGTACAGGTAAACCGGGTTTCCGGCGTCAGGCCACATCCTGCGAGTCCTGTCATGGCTTGCAACCGCACCCAAAAGATTCGATCAAACATCTGGTGCTCAATACGCATGTGAAGCGGGTGGCGTGTCAATCCTGTCATATTCCAGCCTTTGCTCGCGGTGGTGTAGCCACCCGCACATTCTGGGATTGGCGCACTGCAGGGCGTACCAGAAACGGTAAGGGGTTCATGGAAGAGAATTACACCCAGGGCAATGGAAAGAAACGGGAAACCTATTGGTCGATCAAGGGCAATTTCAAAAACGGGGAAAATGTTGTGCCGTATTATGCATGGTTTAACGGTGAAACAGTTTATACAACTGTGCATACCCATTTTGATCCGACCAGGCCTGTCGAGATCAATCATCTGAAAGGTTCCGCTGATGACCCGGCTTCGCGTATCTGGCCATTCAAACGTATGGTCACCTGGCTGCAATATGACAAGGGATACAATAACCTGGTTTATACTCACCTGTGGGGCAATGATGATGAATCATTCTGGGGTAATTTCAAATTGAAAAAAGCGATTGCGCGTGGCATGAAAGATGCACATCTGCCGTTCAGTGGACAGGTAGGATTTATCAAAACGTATTCGTATTGGCCGACGACCCATATGGTTGCTCCCAAAGAGAAAGCGGTAGCATGTATGTCGTGTCATACAACAGGTGGGCGCTTAAACGGAATTAAGGGTATTTATATGGCAGGGCATAGCCGTTTCACATGGTTGGATCGGACTGCATGGATTACGATTGCCATGACAGCAGCAGGCATTCTGATGCATGTTTTATTGCGCATGTTTACTGCTTGGAGGAGGAGAGTATCATGAGTATGCACCAGATTATGATTTACACCCGCTTTGAACGGCTGTGGCACTGGTTGCAGGCTTTGTCCATATTAACGCTATTGTTTACCGGCCTGCGCATTCACGGGACACATGCATTGATTAGTTTTGAGATGGCTGTGAATATTCATACTGTGGTTGCGATCGGCTTACTGTGTCTGTGGGCCTTCGCTACCTTCTGGTTGTTTACTACAGGCAACTGGAAACATTATATGCCGACAAAGCAGGGGTTGTGGCGCATTGTCCGTTTTTATTCCTACGGTATTTTCCAGGGCGAGCATCATCCGTATCGCAAGGCATTCTGGCGTAAACATAACCCGTTGCAGGCCGCTGCATATCTGGGGTTAAAAGTGGTGATTTTCCCCATGGTCTGGATATCCGGTCTGATTTACCTCTATGTGATTTCCGGCGGAAGCTGGCAGGGCCTGATTAATTTTCCATCCACTGTCGCGATGGTGCATACCGCAGCTGCTTTTGCACTGATTCTGTTTCTGTTGATTCATGTGTATATGTTAACGATTGGAGATGGTTTTTTTACTCACGTCAAACCGATGATGAATGGTTTTGATATGGTGGATGTATCCCATGTGGAAGAAGCATATCTGGAGGCGGATGAACCGGGGCATATCAGGAGTGGAGTCGACAGATGATGAGTAAACAGGTCACTGTACAACATCAAAGCGATAGCAGCAGAGCGATGTGGCTGCAAATTCTGGTTGTGGTGGTGACAATGCTTGTCTATGCCATGCCTGCTCTGGCCAATCCGGCAACGATTGCCAACAGTGATACAGGCTACCCGGAACTTCACATGAGTGCTTCCATACATTCAGCAGAACAAATCAAGCATGGTGAATACCTGGTCAAAATGGCGGATTGTTTCACCTGTCACACCAATGAAGCTGAACATGGACAGGCATTTGCCGGTGGTTTGAAAATAAATACCCCATTCGGGTCCGTCTATGTGCCGAATATTACGCCGGATACGACAACAGGTATTGGTCGATGGAGTGATGAAGACTTTGTTCGCGCAGTTCGCGAAGGGATAGCCCCCGATGGTTCCTATTATTATCCGGTATTTCCCTACAACTATTTCAATAAAATGAGTCGGCAGGATGTGCTGGATATCAAGGCATACCTTGATGTGATTCCTGCCGTCCGTCAGCAGAACCACAAACAGGAAATGCGGTGGCCATTTAATTATCGCATATTGCAGGTTGGCTGGCGGTTGTTGTTTTTCGATTTTAATAAGGGGGAGTTCAAACCGGATCCCGGATATTCTGCGCTAAGAAATCGAGGGGCATTTATCGTAGAAGGGCCGGGGCATTGTGCCCTGTGCCATACAAAACTAAATTATTTCGGCGTGCCTGAGAAAGAGCACTATCTCGCCGGTGCATTTGTAGAAGGCTATTATGCGCCGAATATCACATCGCAAGGCCTGCAACATCTCGCCAACAAGGATGTGGCAGATATTTTTTTGAAAAATGAAACACCTGCGCATGCTGAGCTGAGCGGACCGATGCGGGGAGTAGAGCATAACAGCCTGCGCTATTTGTCTCCGGCTGATATGCTGGCCATTGCTGACTATCTGAAATCTGTTCGTAGCCAGCCTCCGGCTGTGGAAGTAGATCTAGGTCAGAAGTTCAGTCTGGACGATGGCAGGAAGCTGTACGAGTCCAGCTGTGCTATGTGTCATGCCAATCAACTGATGGGAGCACCGGGGGTAGACAAGCAGGTTTGGGATATATTACTGGATCAGGGACGGAATAAATTATACGAAATAGCCATTCGCGGCAGTGGCAATATGCCAGCCAAGGGTGGTTGTGATGAATGTTCCAGCGGACGGGTGAAAGCTGCGGTGGATTATATGATCGAGCAGTCCGGGCTGGCGCACACATCGGATACACCGAGTCCTGATTAGGGCAGGCTATTCTCAGCTGAGAAGTGAAAACAGGACAAGCGTATGAGCAGGGTTAAGCTATTTTTTCCTCGCTTGTAGTGAGGGTAAAACAGGAGCATCCTGTCATGCCAGATCGGTATTGCCAGGAGGCTGTATGCCACTCTACCGTAATTTTCAGGATGGGGTGCCGGATTATCTGGCGCGTCACTACTGGTGGGCGTACCTGTGGCGGGTTGGTATCTGGTTTTTTGATCATCAGCCGGTTATCAATGCGATCCTGTTTGGTCAGTATCACCGTTTGATGCAGGCCACTCTCGCACGTCTGGATCCGGTTGTGGCAGGCAATACATTGCAGTTGACCTGTGTGTACGGGCAACTAACCCCGGCATTGCTTAACCACTGCCCATCGGGGCTGCATATCATGGACGTGGCTACAGCCCAGTTGCAGCTGGCTCGAAACAAAGTGCGGGCAGCAAATCACAGGCTCTATCCGGTGCGAATGAATGCCGAGTTCCTGGCTTACAGGCATGATCAGTTTGATACCATCGTATTGTTTTTTCTGCTGCATGAGTTGCCGCCTGCAGCCAGAGCCCGGGTGTTGGATGAGGTGACGCGCGTGCTCCGTCCTGGCGGACGTTTGTTGATTACCGAGTACGGCGAGGCAAATCACTATTTGTACCGTATTGCGCCATTTCGGATACTGCTGGGCAGGCTGGAACCATTTCTGCCCGGTTTCCACAGTCAGTGTCTGGATGAACAGCTACGAATCGCAGCGGGACACCGGGCGAAGCAGTGCCGTAAAGTTACGCAGCTGGATCTGTTCGGCGGATTTTACCGGCTTGTGGAATATCGTATAATACAGGTTCAGCAGGCTATAGGTGAGGCGCAGCCCGAAGGAGGCAATAGATGAAATTCAGTCACAAATACCGGGTGAAGCTCAGGCAACATATCAGCCTCAATGACGTTGACCCGGATGGACGTGAGGGGCTACTGGACAAGCAGGAGGCAGAACCGCTGATTCAGCACTATGCTGAGCGTTTGCGCGATCTGCAATACAGGTTATATGCAGAATCCGGTCGCAGCCTGTTGATCTGTCTGCAGGCTCTCGATGCCGGCGGTAAGGATGGCACGATCCGGCATGTACTCGGTTATATGAATCCACAGGGGTGCCGGGTTCAGGCGTTCAAGCAGCCGACACCTGAAGAGCAGTCACATGATTTTTTATGGCGTGCACACCGGGCAGTGCCAGCCAGAGGTGAGGTGGTGATCTTTAACCGTTCCTATTATGAAGATGTGCTGGTGACGCGGGTACATGGCATGATCGATAAAAAGACCTGTCGCCAGCGCTTTCGTGCAATTAAACAGTTTGAGAAGCATCTGGCAGATCACGGTACCCACATTCTGAAATTCTACCTGCATATTAGTAAACAGGAGCAGTTGCAGCGATTACAGCGCCGACTGGATGATCCGAACCGCTGGTGGAAAGTCACGGAGTCAGATTTTCTTGAAAGGAAATACTGGCAGGATTACCAGCATGCGTTTGAAGACGTGTTCTTTCACTGTAACAGCAAAAAATCACCGTGGTTTATCATTCCATCCAACTACAAGTGGTACCGTAATCTGATTGTTTCCCGGATTGTGGTTGAATATCTTGACTCTATGGATTTACAGTTGCCCGAACCAAGTGCAGATATTGAGGCAATTCGGAAAACTTTTTGTTCCAATGGTTGTGTATAGCCATCAGGAGATGGGGGATGGTTTGCCGATAGCCATAAATCATTGTTATAAATTATTGCGGGCAGCACATTGATGCGATTCGCTCTGCTCAGGCGGGTGAGCATGTCGAAGGGGCTGCTGTTGGTTACATTGATACTGACGGGATGTACCACACCCCGAGCCTTGATGCCAATGCCTACGCTTTATGCAACAGGCAAGGCCGAGTTGTTTGAATCGCTACCGCCTGAACTGGCGGGTAATCGAGTGAATCTGCTCTATGTTACGGATCGTACAGCGTACCGCGATAAACAGGGTCGCTTAATGTATAGCGCTGGCCGGTCCAGGTCTCTGGCTTTCGGTTCAGCTTTGCTTTCGATTGGGACGCCGGATCAAAAGCGTGCAGTACGACCGATTGTCCGACTGGAATCATTGTCGGAACATGCCCGTTTTCCTCCCACACCCTATCCGCTGACTTATAACGATGGCCGATATGAGGTCGATGCGAAGATTACGGTTGATGAAGACCGGGTGGATCGTGCATTGACGCATGAAATCAATCGAAGGCTGGCGATTGGTCGGCGCAAGGATATCTTTCTATTCATTCACGGGGTGGATAATTCGCTGGAGTTTGCGCTGGAGACCTGGGCCGGCATGTGGCATTTCCTCGGGCGTGAGGGTGTACCTGTGGTGTATAGTTGGCCATCGGGTGCGGGTGGTACGCCGATTACAGCATATAATTATGACCGGGAGTCCGGTGAATTCACGATTTACCATCTCAAGCAGTTTCTGAAAACCATTGCTGCGAATGATCAGGTGGAACGTATTCATATTGTGGCACACAGCCGGGGTACGGATGTGATTACCTCTGCAATTCGGGAGTTGTTTATTGCTGCCCGTGCAGCCGGGCAGGATATGCGACAAGAGTATAAAATTGCAGACTTGGTCCTGATTGCACCGGATTTGGATATGGATGTGGTCGGGCAACGCCTTGCTGCCGAAAAACTGGCTGAGGGAATTGGTCGGATTACGATCTATGTTTCGCCCGAAGACAAGGCATTGGGGCTGGCATCGATGTTATTCAGCAGCGTACTCCGTTTCGGCCAGATGCGATCCGAAGATATGCAGACACAGATAAGAATCGGTGAGCATATCAATAATATCGCCTTCATTGATGCGGGACACACCGAAGGGCTTGGACACGGTTATTTCTACAATAATCCGGCGGTGAGTTCCGATCTACTGTTACTACTGCGTTATGGCCTGTCAGCAGGGACTCCGGGCAGGCCGTTGATATTATCACGATCACATTTCTGGCGGGTTCCGGTTGATTATCTGAAACGATAGTTTATTGCTGCAGTACAACTGCCGAATATATTCAATTTGTTATACTTTTGTGAATGCAGAAAATTTCATCCGAAGCTTAATTGTCAGAGTAAAACTATTTAATAAACTGGCATCTGGCGGGGGCTTAGGTTGGAAAGGCCTTAATTTATTAAACGATAACGCATACTGAAACTGATTCTGGTTGAATCACTGAGATTGGCAGGCGGAGGGGGGAAAGGCAGGGATGCAACAATTGCTGATCTGGTTGATTTCCGCAGAACAGCATGTTTGCCGCTGATCTGAATGTTGTCCGGATAGCCGGATGCATTGATGCTGAATGAAATTTGAATATCACCTTCAATATGCCGACGGCGAGCTGAATAAGGGTACTGCTTGTGTGCCTGGATCATACGCATAATCCGAGCCAGATAATGATGCCGCAATTGTCTCTTTTTCGCTTGCGTTGCTATAAGATCTGCCCTGGATTTTGTGTTTTTCACAGCAATATTGACAGCAGAAGAAACGGTTTCCATGACGGGATCCGCGTGTTGTACATGGTGCGGCTGGATCGGTGTGTTTTTATCCGGCATCGGTTTTTTTTTGCTTCGCTGGCCGGGGTTCGGTGTAATCTCAGGTTCGGGTTTTGTTGATTCCGGTTTACTAACTGATACCGCTTTCGGGCGTATCTGTTTCGGTTCGGCCGGTAGATTACTGACAGTTTTTTTATCGATGCTTTCATTTGCCATGGCCGACATGACCAGTTCAACTGTCAGCAGAGAAGCACGATGCGGAAGGGGGACATCGTGCTTCTCTAACGGGGCAGAAAAGCGGATCAGTAGCATGTGCACCAGCAGCGCCATCAGTAACGACAGGGAAAGTTGACGTAATGTGCCGTTATACCCGCACTGACGATATTCATTGACGATAAGCAGATGCTTATACAGACCGTCCTTGTCCGTCACTGTTGGAGCCAATGCTTAATACCGAATTAAAAGTTGGCTCTGGCCTGCACAAAGAAGCTTCTGCCCTCACCGGGCATGCGGCTGCCGACAGGTACTGCCGAAGTTTGTCCGGATGCATCGGCGGAAACGCGGTTGTAACCACCCAGGTGGTCCTGATAAAAACGATCCAGTACATTGTTGATGCCGACACTGACTTCACTGCCTGCCGAAATGGCATAACGGGCACTGAGATTAAACAGGCTGTAACCGGCCGATGCCTGCTCGCTATTGGTGCTGGAGACCTTGTCCTGTTTACCATAAAATACACCTTCAGCAGTGACAGACCAGTCCGCATCACCATAGTAGCTCAGTGATACCGTACTGTTCAGCGGAGCCATTCGGTAGAGGTTATCGCTGATGTCGCGACGCTTGCCGCGCACATAGCTGATGCTGCCATCGATGGCGATATGTTCGGTGACATTGATGCCGAAGCCTGCATCTGCACCATAAAATTCGGCGTCGACATTGGAGAACTGCAGCGGCACACAGAATGGATCGAGTGGGTTGGCTGTGCAGAAGCCACCGCCGCGCAGCATATTGCCCTGAGCCACACGGAAGTTATACGCCGTGCCGCTGGTCAGTGCGGTACCCTGAATATAGTTGTCTACCCGCTTGAAAAAGACGCGCGGTGTGAAATAGATGCGATCGGAGTGCCAGTCAAATCCGGCATCGACATTATAGGATGTTTCCGGGTTGAGCGCGATATTACCGACATAGGTGCGCATATCTGCCAGCCCCGCCGTCGATTCCAGCGGTGACCACAAATAACGTTCCTGATAGGAAGGTGCCCGCTGCTTTCTGGCCGCACCGATACTGAAGCTCAGGTTGTCATTGATACGTTGGGTCAGTTGCAGTGAGAGATCGACCAGATTATCATTTTGTGATCGCTGGCTGGCGTTGAAATCACTCGACAGTCTGTTGATCAGTGCACCCAGCATGCCGGCGAAGCCGGTAGCGCCGACTGTACCGGAGTTCATCTGAGTCCGGCTATAGCGTGCGCCGACCCGGAGCCCAAGCGTGTCGGTCAGGGCGGCATTCCACTCGGAGAACAGGCTGTAACGATTTCGTTTGACGTCATTGTAGTTTTGCAGGGAAAAAGCTGCGTTTTTCGGATCAAAGACATCGGCATTGTGTCTGGCCATCCAGCCATCCGTACCTACTGTGACCCGGCCATTTCCAACAGGCAGACTGGTGTGCAGCTTGTAAGCAAAATCCCTGGCATTGGTGGTGGCGAAGCGATACATCGGCATGGACATCATGCCCAGCATCAATGGCACCTGACGCAGGCTGTAGTTATCCATTTTGTGATCGGTATCCAGATAGTGCACATCAGCCAGCCAGCGCACGCCTGCGGCATCCATATCGCTATGGTAGGCAGCGTTGTAGGCATTACCTTTGACATAGATGATATCCATTGGCAGGGCCGGGGATCCGGAGTTATCAACACGCTCATTACTGTAGCCCAGACTGGCTTCGCCTTCAGAGAAGCGGTGGCCATATTCCACGCCCATATTGCGGCGTTTGTAGCGGGTTGGTACGATATCCTTGCCATTGCCGGCCTGCATATCCTGGCCTTTGTCAAAGCTGCCATTGATTTGCAGGCGATCTGTGGTTCCACTGATACCGAGCTGTGCGGCGCTGTTAAAGGCCTTGTTATTACTATCATAACCGCCGGACATGGTGCCGTGCGGTGTGATTGTACCATTGTCGGCATAAGGCAGGCTGGCGGTTTTGGCCTGCACACTGCCGCCAATACTCTCGGCTCCGGCACTGACAGGTGAGATACCGCGTATTACCTTGATACTCTCCAGTTGCAATGGTGCGACATGGCTCAGGGGAGGGTCCATCCAGTTCGGCCCGGCTGGAGCAATATTCAGGCCATCGACCTGTACGTTTACGCGTGATCCATACATACCCCTGTACTGAACGATGCCGGTCACCGGACCATTCTTGTTTACATTAGCACCGGGGGTGGATTTTAACAGGTCGGCAGCATCGACCGGTTTGAATGTCTGTTCGGCCGGAGTAATGGTGACACTGTCCAGCAGTGTGGGTGCGCTGCCCTCGACCTGAATGACTGCGGCAGTATCAGCAGCATACGATGGTGCAGCCGATAATATTAACCCGGCCGCCAGTGAAATGGCATGTTTCCGGAAGTGTTTACGTTGCAGATAATTCATTTGATGACTCCCTAATGCATGTTTTATGGGCGAACTATAAATGACTGATTGTGATACGTGGATGCGGCAAAATGTCGCATGTGCATGTGGCGGGTATATTGTATTATTGCCCCGAGCTTGCGGGCTGAAAATTGTGACGGAGTCTTTATGCACTGGTTTGAAACAAGTGGAAAATCACTGGTTGCGGCTGTATTACCGGGCAATATGGGGCGTGTATTACTGATGCGCGTTATATTGATTCTGTGTCAGTTATTGCTGGTGCTGCTGTCGTTATTATATGATAGCATCAGCCTGGCGCTGGCACCGGTGATGGCTGTGATCACGCTCTATATTACTGTGAATGTGATCTCGCTGCTGTCACTGATGGGCAGCAGAGGCTTGTCGGAACGTGCCTATTTCCTGCAGTTGCTGGTGGATGTGCTGTTCCTGACGTTACTGCTTTACTATTCCGGTGGTTATACCAACCCGCTGGTATCACTCTACCTGCTGCCTTTGATTGTAGTCGCGACTACACTGGATAAGCGCTATGCATGGGCCATGTCTGCGGCTGTGCTCTCCTGTTATACGTTGATGGTGTTTGAGTATCACCCCCTGTTTGTGATAGCCGGGCAACATGCGGATCAGTTTGCCGGTTTTCACCTGCATCTGCTGGGCATGTGGTTCAGTTTTGCCCTCAGTGTCGGGCTGATTGTATTCTTTATCATGCGTATGAGCCTGAGTATTCGGCAGCGGGATATGCGCCTGGCCGAGATGCGTGAAACAGCTGAGCGTGACAGTCATATTCTGGCGCTTGGAGCGATGGCTGCCGGTGCAGCGCATGAGCTGGGTACACCGCTGGCAACGATGGCAGTGGTATCGCACGAACTGGCCTGTGATTTTGCCGATAATAAGGAGGTCAGCGAACAGGCAGCAATCCTCAAGCATGAACTGGCGCGTTGTAAGCAGGTCTTATCACAACTTTCGGCCAGTGCGGGCGAATTACGGGCTGAGGGTGGACGCAGCATTGCTTTCGATCGATATATACGTGATACAGTGATCCGCTGGCAGGTGATGCGGCCGCAGGCTGATGTGCGGCTGAACCAGCAGAGTAATGGTAAAGCACCGGAGCTGGTCGCTGATATCACCCTGACACAGGCACTGCACAACCTGCTCAATAATGCAGCAGATGCAGCGGCGCGTGGCATGGTGGTATGCTTTGGCTGGAATGCGCAGCAGCTTTGGCTGGAGGTATGTGATCAGGGTGATGGGTTCCCGGCTTATGTACTGGAGCATGCCGGTCAGCCGGAAATATCGAATAAGGGTAGTGGTCGTGGCCTGGGTTTGTTTTTGAGCTTCGCCGTGATTGAAAGGCTCGGTGGTAGACTGAAACTGTCGAACCCGGAGCAGGGCGGAGCATGTGCGCGTATCGTGCTACCACGGGAGACATAATGCAGTTGTTGCTGGTGGATGATGATAAGACCTTTTGTCAGGTGCTGGGCAGAGCCTTTGAGAAGCGTGGTTTTACAGTCCGGGTAGCGCATGATGTTGACCAGGCTCTGGCCTTGATTGAAGCGCAAGGGGTACCGGACTATGCCGTGGTTGATCTTTCCATGCCGGGTGGCCGTTCGGGCCTGTCGCTGGTGGAAGCACTGCACGGGTTCAATGCACAGACTGCTATTGTTGTACTGACCGGCTATGCCAGTGTGGCCACAGCGGTGGAAGCAATCAAACTCGGTGCTGTGCATTATCTGGCCAAACCGGCCAATGCGGATGAAATTATTCAGGCTTTCGGCCGGGAACAGGGGGATGCGGATGCGGATGTCGAACCCAGTGCAGTATCAGTTCGGCGAGTGGAGTGGGAATATATTCAGAAGGTACTCAATGAATGCGATGGTAATGTGTCTGCGGCGGCCAGAAAGCTGGGGTTACACCGGCGGACCCTGCAGCGAAAGCTCTCCAAGCGACCAGTAAAAAATTGATCAGACTACACTTCTGTGCACTCCGGGCAAAGTCCACTCCAGATCCGTTGTTCATGATCGATATGCCAGTGCTCCAGCGCGGTAGGTAATACCGGCAAGACTGTCTGTTGATGTGTTAAATCAATAATCACCTTACAGCGATTGCAACAGGCGTGATCGTGTGGAGCCGTGTTGCTGTCAAAGATGGCGTTACCGTTGACTTCAAAATGGTTTAAAAGGCCGGATGATTCTAATTGTCGCAGGGTCAGGTAAATGGTATTCATCGAGATGGCCGGATGTGATTCCCGCAATGTTTCATAGGCCATACGGGCAGTAATATGCGTGGGCTTGCTCAGGATCAGTTCAGCCAGTGCCAGTCGCTGTGGTGTTACGCGCAGCCCGTGAGATCGTAGCATGGCAGGGATGGTTTCCTGTGTTGACATGAGCGCATGATTGCATATTGTTCCTAGTTAGTAAATATTCCTAAAGGGGCGGTTATGAAATTATTTTCCTGTGTTGTTACTGTGTTGTTGCTAAGTGCCGGCTTTGCACAGGCAGGTGAACGGCCTGCCGATATTCCGGAAGGTATGGGTGTGCTGCCGGCGACTGTTCCGATTCCGGCAGATAATCCGATGAGTAAATCAAAAACAGAACTCGGAAAGCAACTTTATTTTGATCCGGCCCTGTCCAAGAGCGGACATATTTCCTGTAATTCCTGCCACAATCTGGGCACATGGGGTGTGGATAATCAGGCGCGCTCCATCGGTCATAAATGGCAGCGTGGTGGTCGTAATGCGCCGACATCGTTCAACTCCGGCTTCTGGTCGGCTCAATTCTGGGATGGGCGCGCGCCACTGCTGGAAGATCAGGCCAAGGGGCCACCGATGAACCCGGTTGAAATGGCCGATGATTCTGAAGAGCAACTGATGTCCCGACTGAAAGAAGCCGGTTATACGCCGTTATTTGAGAGAGTGTTCGGCAAAAACAGCCTGTCATTCGATAATATGGCCAAAGCCATAGCAGCATTTGAACGTACACTGCTGACACCGGACGCACCGTTCGATCTTTATGTGCAGGGTAAAGGCGATATCAGTAAAGCCGCTAAACGAGGCATGCGGAAAGTTGCCGAGATCGGCTGTACGGGTTGTCACTCCGGCGCATTGTTTACCAATAACACATATCAGCAGTTCAAATATGGTACGGATGACGGACGCAAGTCAGTAACAGGTAAAGCAGAGGACGATCATTTCTTCCGTGTTCAATCCTGGCGTAATGTGGCGATGACTGCACCATACTTCCATGACGGGTCGGTGAAAACCTTGTCGGAAGCCGTACGAATTATGGCGAAAGTACAACTGGACACGAAACTGTCCGACGGCGATGTAGCGGATATTGTCGCGTTCCTGAAGACACTCACCGGTAAAGCACCACAGGTAACCTATCCGGTATTTCCGCGTCCGGCTGGTTATGCTCTGAACTGGAAAGAATAATCCAATGAAATATTCCGCTATCGCGTTTATAGCGGTGGCAGGAGACTGGTAACACAGGACCGGTTTTACCGGGCCTGTGTTTTTTGTTGAATAGAGAACTCGGAGAATATTTGCCGGGAATTGATGCCCTGTTACTGTGCTGTTTGCCTGATTGAATGGATGGATTACAACCAGGGCAGTTTTATCGCTCACCAACAACATAAGAGATGATTCCGGTGTTACCCGCGCGCGCTGAAAGCGTGAATCGCGGATGTTGGTTTATTAACCTGATATATCTTTCGTTATGCGTGTAACGGCAAAGGCCGGGGGATAGCCGGTAAATCGTGTTGATTATTTCTCGATCAGAATCAGGTGTTTATCATCATCGGTTGGTTCATTGGAAAGCACTTTGAATCCCTGTTCCTCACATGAACGGGGGACGTTTTCCAGCGGTTCACCCTTGTTCAGCAATACTTCGAGCTGTTCGCCCTGATCCATTTTCGCCAGTTTCAGTTTCACTTTGACGAAAGTCATCGGGCAGGTTTCACGGGTAATATCGAGAAAATGTTTCATGATCTGTTGTCCTTTTATGGCGCTTAAATAAAGATGATATGGGATTCTTCAGAGTCATTCAGGAAGGTGGCGACACCGACAACATCCTGCACCTCTTCAATCAAATCGCTTTGTTCCAGCTCCAGAATATGCATGGCCATTTCACAGGCTACGATACGGATGCCGAGCGCGTGAGCGGCATCCACCAGTTCCGGCAGGGATGCGACATTATGTTTTTTCATCATACCGGTCATCAGTTTGGAGCTGGCTCCGAAAAAATTCAGGCGGGAAAGTGGCAGATTATTCAGTCCACCCATCAGGAAATTAAATGCACGAGCCATGATGCTGTTGCCCATCGCCACACGCCCCTTTTTCTTTTTCAGCGCGTTTAAACCCCAGAAGGTGAAAAACATGGTTACTTCACGATTGGTGGCTGCCGCACCGGTGGCGATGGTAAAGGCCGCAATCATTTTATCGAAATCGCCCGAGAAACAGACGATGGAGATGTTTTTCTTGTTCGCAGGTAAATTCATGGCTGTACCTCTGTGTATTCTTGAAAAGGTGGCGCAAGCTAATGGTCGCTGTTGAAAGGGCAATCGTGAGTTGTCTGATGCTTATGTCCGGATATAGGCTGTTTTGCGTGCCTGAGTATCGGTAGTGTGTGTGAATTGCAGTAGAAGGAGGAGCGGATGAATGATGTAGCGACAAATAATACAGATGTCATCAATCAGCTGGGGCCGCTGGCGGCGCTGGCAGGCACATGGGAAGGCGATGAAGGGGTTGATATTGCGCCGGGGCAGCGAGGGGCGGTGGAAACAGCTTATCGGGAACGGTTGATATTCGAACCACTTGGTCCGGTGGAGAATGGTCCACAGGTATTATACGGTTTGCGTTATTCGACTACGGCCTGGCCGCTGGGGGCAGATGAGCCGTTTCATGAAGA
>WFUI01000003.1 GCA_015485035.1 Mariprofundus sp. | reverse complement strand
TAAACAGCAAGGCATAATCTTCGCCGCCATGTGCAATCAGCTGTAATGCCGATTGCTCGCCGACGGCCTGACATAATATACCCCAGTCCGGCAAATTACTCACTTCGATATCCATACCAATGCCGGAAGCGGCAGCGATATGACCGGCATCCTGTAACAGGCCGTCACTGACATCGATACAGCAGGACACTCCTGCTTCCCTCACAACAACACCCGCTTCCAGTTGCGGCACAATTACTTCGAAACAGGCTAAAAAAACATCATCTTTCTGATCATTTATCCATTTCTGCAGACCTAATGCATGAACTCCAACCCGGCCAATCAGCCAGATATCATCATCACTGGCAGCCGCATCCCTCTGCATCGCCCTGCCCTGTGGCAACTGCCCTGATACGGTTACACTCAAAGCATTGGTGGCAGAGCGACAGGTATCACCGCCGGCCAGTTCAACTTCATAACGTTTCAGTGCACGGGTTGATCCTGTCCCCATTGCTTCCACGGCATGGCTATTTTCCGCCATCACATTCAACCATGCACAAACCGGTTCTGCTCCCATGGCGGCCAGATCAGACAAGGCAGCACAAACGGCCCTGTCGGCGGCTTTATCAAGCGGAAAATCATCGGGCCAGTGAATACTCTGTACGCTCGAATCAGTACTGACCACCAGTTCCATGCCAGTCTGCAGTTGATGGATGGAGGCATCATCGCCGATACCCAGCCGGGTAAAGGGATTATGACTGCCACCGGCATTTCTGAACAAACGGTTGATCAGTGTGAATTCGCCTTCGCTCATAAGTGTTCCATGATAGACTTTTTGATGGAGGCATGAAAAAAGCCATCGTGTTTTGTATCGGGAAACAGGCGCTGCATGCCGGTCACACCATCGATACTATCCAGTACCCGCTCATTCTCCTGCGGATGAATTGAGCAAACCGCATATGTTATCTGACCATCTGCTTTCAGCACCCGCAACGACTCTGTAATCATGCTCCGCTGGATACAGGCCAGTTTATCGATATCCACGGTATCGTGCAGAAATTTCGCGTCAGGATGACGACGCAGGATACCGGAAGCCGAACAGGGGGCATCCAGAAAAATGGCATCGGCAGATGCATCAGGAAATGGCAGCTGCATGGCATCGGCGTGAATTACAGTCACATTGCCGCATTGCAAACGGGACAGGTTTTCTCTCAAACGGGGAATACGTCCGGCATTCAGTTCCACGGCAATAATTCGGGCCTCAGGAAATCGATGGGCAAGCATAGCGGTTTTGCCTCCGGGAGCCGCACACAGGTCCAGAATGCAACCGGATGGGTTCGATATGTTCAAATCTATCACAGCAGCCTGTGCAGCCTGATCGATGACTGTAAAGGCTCCCGTATCAAAACCCGGCAGTGAAGTTACATTCGTACCGGATGGTAACAGTACAGCATAATCGGATAACTCCCCTGCTTCCGCCTCAATGCCCATACTGTGCACCAGAGCCATCCATCCATCCCGATCCACAAATACCGCCAGACAAAGTGGTGGGGACAATTTGAATGCATCGCAAAACCGCAAAACCGTATCCGCGCCAAACGCATCACGCCAACGGGCATACATCCATTTGGGCAGTTCAACCCGCTGATTGGGTTTGAGTTTTAGCGGAGATTCACTGTCTGCAACACGGCGCAGGACAGCATTTACAAAACCGGATGCCTTGGGCTGCAGTTGTCGAATAGCAGCCACCGTTTCCGAAACCGCTGCATGGGCCGGTATACGCATATGCCGCAACTGGTATGTACCCAGCAATAACGCTGCTTCGCTTGTTTCGTCCGGTTTCGTTTTGCAGAAGCGCGAAAAATCAGCTTCCAGCGAATAACGGCGGCGCATCACACCATAGACGAGTTCATGTAACAGCCTGCGATCACGCGGTTGGAAATATGCTCCGGATCGCTCCAGCGCCAGGTCGGCTTTGAGAGATGCATGGAAAACTTTTCTCAGGCATTCGATTGCCGCCTTACGTATCAACATAATCCATGCAGATTATGACCAGCTATGGTGAAGAGCAAGTTTATTCAGAACGGTGAATTACCAGCTCCTTTTCATACAACAGATAATCATTCTTTTCAGCACGTTCAAGTGCATGACGGATATGTGCCATCGGAATTTCTGTCAGCCCGCCATCAAGCAAACTTTTATAGGTTCCTTTATAGAAATGATCGGGAATCACCGTCACGCTGAATCGAACAATGGTTGTTTTCTCAGGAAGCGGACCGGCTATAAACTCACGTTGTTCACCCGGCATCAGACGCGTATCCCGTACCTCCTTCCATCCATCATCGTATACCACTTCCCGGATAATTTCCCATTGCCAGTTGCGCAATACCTTGCCTCCGGCATCCATGGCCGATGCCGAAACCACAACGTTGGGTGTTACATAAGTCGGGAAAGCATGGCCGATCCACGTCGATGCCATGCTGAACACGGCGCTGTTTTTGTTCTGTGATAATTCGAATGTCAGCCCCTTTCTGACCATCGCGGGGTCATGAATACCACGGAATTCATGTTTTCGATCCGGCATATGGCATTTCTGACAGGTCACCCCACGCTTTGAAAAAACACTTTCTTTCCATTCAGTTATGGTGTTTTGCAAAGGTTTCCCATTAATTGCCATAGAGGCCGGAAACTGATGGCACGAGGCACAAAATTGTGATTGTTCAAATGCACGGGTAGCGGTGAAGCCACCATGCGCCGGTGTATTCTGATGGCCGATTGCAGCACTGCTTTTCGGCGGTGGCCCGAAGCGTTGCCAGCCGCGCACATGACATACTGCACAACTGACACCGGTGTGTCTGAGCGGCAATGCTTTGCTGTCAATATCGGCATGACGATCATAACCTTCCGGATGCGATAACTTCAGGGAAAGTGACCGATTCATATCATCGGTATCGCTATAGCGCTGTTCCTTAAGCGGTGCGTGACAAACCAGACAGCTATTGCCTTCATCCACACCCATGCCGGGAAATTGCCCGATCATGCCCGGCGAATAAGCATGGGCATGCAGGCTGTTCTTCCAGGCATTAAACTGCTCGCTATGACACTGGGCACAGGCTTCAGGCCGCAAATCGGTTTCCAGAGCCGACCAGTCATGCGGAGCTTTCCCCTGTGTTGCCTGCGGGTTATCCCAGTATCCGGTCGGCAGGCCGGGGTCAACAGCGGCTGCAGTCAGCGCAAACCCGATAACAATCATGCCTGATGCCGCCCAAATCTGTCGCTTCAGACGTGTATTCATTGTCGCCTCACCATGTTGAAATAATCCACCAAAAAGGGCGGCCCGTCCATGGGCCGCCCGTTCATTGCCTGAGCAACACTATTTATTTGCGATGATCCTTTCTGTACTGCATTCGGTAAGCACGATAATAAGCGGCCATGGCAGTCAACTCTTTCGAATCCTTATCGAACGCTTTACCCTTCATCGGGTTGAGCATGCAATAGTTGATCATCTGATCGAGTGATACCACATCTCCAACCATTTTCACAAAATGCGGGAAGTTCTGATTACGTTCCAGATGCAGGAACTCGTAATCAGCATGACAAGAGAGACAGGCATTTCCTGATGTACCCAGGCTTTCGTCACTCCAGAGTTTTTTCCCGTAGGCGGCAGCCTGTTGAAAGTTGTCAAATGCATGTGGGCGAATTGATTGATTACCAGGTGTACCCCACTGCCCTTTCACAGGTTTCATTGAACAGGGATTACACGGGTTTACACTTTTTTTCATACTGCATGGATTGCAAGGGTTCATCTTTTTCTTCATCGAACACGGGTTGCACGGGTTCATTTTCTGTTTCATGGCACATGGATTACACGGATTCTTGTCACTGCCGGCAAATGCCGGTGCAGCCGATAAACCCATTGCCAGTAGAATTGCTACTGCCAGCGTCGTGATTTGCTTCATATATCTATCTCCTCTTTCCCGGAACCGGGGTAATAGAACATGTAGGTCGCCAGTGCGTTGGTTTAATTACAAAAAAGCCCCGGGCATTATTGCCCGGAGCTGAATGGATTCATGCCAAATCAGCTTCCATGCTGTGTATTCCAGATGCTGATACGCAGTTCACTTTGATTGATCGTGTTTCATGGCACATGGATTGCATGGGTTCATCTTATGCTTCATAGCACACGGGTTGCATGGGTTCATCTTATGTTTCATGGCACACGGGTTGCATGGGTTCATCTTGTGTTTCATAGCACATGGATTGCATGGGTTCATATCATCAGCAAATGCAGGTGCAGCCAGCAAGCCTAATACAAGCAACAGACCTGCTGCCAAAGTTGTGATTTGTTTCATTGT
>WFUI01000002.1 GCA_015485035.1 Mariprofundus sp. | reverse complement strand
GACTTCGATCAGGCCAGAAAGCTGTTACCCGGCGGTGTCAATTCGCCGGTTCGTGCGTTTAAATCAGTTGGCGGCACGCCCCGTTTTTTCGATCACGCTTCCGGTGCCTATGTCTGGGATGTGGATAACAATCAATACATCGATTATGTCGGTTCCTGGGGACCGATGATTCTCGGTCATGCTCATCCGGATGTCGTCAAAGGTGTGCAGGAAACAGCTGAGCTCGGTATGAGCTTCGGTGCTCCGTGTGAACTGGAAATCGATCTGGCCAGACTGGTCATTGATCTGGTGCCGTCGATTGATGTGGTGCGTTTCGTGAATTCCGGTTCAGAAGCCACCATGAGCGCGTTAAGACTGGCGCGCGGTTTTACCGGTCGTGATAAATTCATTAAGTTTGACGGCGGTTACCATGGTCACGCCGATGGTTTTCTGGTGAAAGCAGGCAGTGGTGCTGCCACCTTTGGCGAGCCCGACTCCGCCGGTGTGCCGGCCGATTATGCCAAACTGACACTGACAGCTCCATTCAACGATATCGAGGCAGTTCAACGCCTGTTTGCAGAAAACCCCGGGGAAATCGCCTGTATTATCGTGGAACCGGTCCCGGGTAATACCGGAGTGATGTTGCTGGGCGACAACGGCTTCCTGCAACAGCTGCGCGATATCTGCGATGCCGAAGGTGCCCTGCTCGTGTTCGATGAAGTGATGTGCGGATTCCGTGTCGGACTCGGTGGTGCACAGGAACGTTTCGGCATTACCCCTGATTTGACATGCCTCGGCAAAATCATCGGCGGAGGCCTGCCTGTCGGCGCTTACGGTGGCCGGGAAGACATTATGCGCAAGATTTCACCTGATGGGCCTGTTTATCAGGCAGGTACCCTGTCCGGCAATCCTCTGGCTATGCGCGCCGGTCTGGAAACACTGTCCCGCTTGCGTGAACCGGGCTTCTACGAAACACTGGAAAGCAAAACAACACGGCTGGTTGAAGGGTTGCTGGATGGCTGTCAGCAAGCCGGTGTTCCGGCTGTTGCCAATCAGGTCGGTGCGATGTTCACCATCTTCTTCACCGATCTCGATGCCGTAAGCTGCTGTTCGGATGTCAGCGACCATTGCGATCTTGCCTTCTTCGGCCGTTATTTCAATGCCATGCTGGATGAAGGTGTCTATCTCGCTCCTTCACAGTACGAAGCGGCGTTCGTGTCAGCGGCACACACCGATGCGGACATCGATAACACCATCGCCGCCGCAACCCGCGCGCTTGCAAAACTGACTGTATGAATTTCACTACCAGACATTTGCAGGCAGCCTGCCGGTGCATCGCATGAGTCTGCTAAGCCGGATCAAATTCAATGAAGCGGGACTGGTACCTGCCATTGCGCAGGACTCGGTAAGCGGTCGCGTACTGATGATGGCCTGGATGAATGAAGAGGCTTTCGAACAGACACTGGCAACCGGTTTTGCCCACTATTATTCCCGCTCACGCCAGAAGCAGTGGAAAAAAGGAGAATCGTCCGGCCATGTACAAAAAGTGATCGACATGTTCCTGGACTGCGATGGTGATACTCTGCTGCTGAAAATCGAACAGACCGGTCCGGCCTGCCACACCAACCGAAAGTCCTGCTTTTATCAACAGCAACAGGATGGAGAATGGGTCACCATTGAGGAGCCCCTGAAGTGAACAATCATGATATTCTGAAGGAATTAGCCGCCGTACTGGAAGCCCGAAAATCTGAATCGCCCGATTCCTCCTATGTGGCATCGCTATACGCCAAACCGGACAAAATGCTGGAAAAGATCGGTGAAGAAGCTGTAGAAACCATCATTGCAGCCAAAAACAACGATAGAGAGCAGATCATCTACGAAACTGCTGATCTGTGGTTTCATTCCATGGTCATGCTGGCCCAGAAAGGCCTCTGCCCTGACGATATTCTCGACGAGCTGGCCCGCCGCTTCGGCATGTCCGGCCATGATGAGAAAGCATCACGCCATGCTCAAAACAAAAGCTGAGCTTTTTTTGTACTATTTGCATGTTTTCATGCAACAGCGAGGAAAAACATCATGACTGACTGCCTGTTTTGTAACATCGCTGCCGGAGAAATCCCTTCCGGCAAGGTTTATGAAGATGATGATGTATTTGCATTCAGGGATATCCACCCCAAGGCACCAACGCATGTGCTGGTGATCCCGAAAACACATGTGGCAACACTCAGCGATGTAAAAGACCCTGCCTTGCTCGGTATGCTCATGAGCCGTGTACAACACATCGCCGATGATGTGCTCGGACTTGAAAAGGGCTATCGCGTCATTACCAACGTACGGGCCGGCGGCGGACAGGAAGTATTCCATCTGCATGTGCATATTCTTGGTGGAAAAACACTTCCATTTTGAGCATTCGCAATAAACGATCCCGTTCAAAGCTGACCGGATTACACGATAATCTGGCAGGGATTCTGGGTGAAGAATCCCTGCAACAGCTGATCGGCATTGCCCACCTGCGCCGGGCATGGCCGCAGATTGTCGGTGGCATGATGTCAGCACGCACAGAACCCCTGCAGCTCGAACATCTGCCTGATGGCGGCGTATGTCTTTGGGTTGCAGTCGATCATTCTATCATGGCACAACAGATTCGTTTTCTCAGGGATGATATCCGTAAAGCATGTTATAAACATGCTGGTCTGACTGACTTATACCGGATTCGTTCGCGTGTGCAGCCCGGTGCCGGCATCAAAGTCAGACAAAAGCCCCGCAAACCGGCACCGTTACCCTTGTCTGAAAAGCGCAGGCTTGCGCAAGACGTAGCAAGCATTAAGGATCGCACACTCAGAAAAGCAGCTTTTCAGGCGCGTATGTCACAAGTGATGTACGATGATACGCAAGAATAATGACAACGACAGATTGATTTGAGGTTTTAATACATGAAAAAAATGATCCTGTTTACCATGATTGCCGGTTTTGGCCTGTCCATGCTGGGGTTGGTGGATGATGCCGATGCACGCCGCTTTGGCGGTGGTTCGAGTTTCGGCAAACATCGCTCGGTGACTCCTCCATCACAATCACGCATGTTCAATCAGCGGCAGACTACACCGCAAAAACCCACTGCTGCAGGTCAGCGCGGATCAGCGCGAACCGGCATGATGGGTATGCTGGGTGGCCTGGCACTGGGTGGCATGTTGGGTGCAATGTTTTTCGGCGGCGCCTTTGAGGGCATCAACCTGTTCGATATTCTGATCATCGGCGGCATCATCGCACTGGTATTCATGTTTCTGCGCAAACGCGCACCAAGCCGGCAACCTTCATACGCCGGAGCCGGAGCCCAATCCCCTGCTTCGCATGACTATGCTCAGGATTTCTCAACAACCGATGATTCCCATGATGACATCGTTGATACAACACCACGCGAACCCGTCGGTGCTGCGCTGCGACCGGAAATTAATGAGAAGAATTTTATTCCAGCCGCCAAAGAGATTTACGTGCGTATGCAAAAAGCATGGGACAACAATGACATTGAAGATATCCGCAAATTCTGCACTGCTGAAATCGCCGAACGTATCGGTCACGACATGAAACCCGGTGAAAGCAATATCACTGAAGTTTCCACGTTGAATGCAGAAATTGCCGATAGCTGGATTGAATCCGATCTGGAATGGGTGGCTGTGAACTACACCGCCATGCTGCGCGAAAAAACACTGGATGATTCCGGTACCACACTCGATGACAAGACTGCTGAAGTGAACGAAGTATGGATTTTCCAGCATGCTCCGAAATCGGATGATCCAACCTGGTATCTGGCCGGTATCCAGCAAGCCAGCTGATTATCTCCTCCTCAAAAAAAGGCCGGCAGGGTTATCCCTGCCGGCCTTTTTTATTCCTCCGCCCACATATTCAGCGGACTTTGAACGCTATCCAGATTCTGCTGCAACACATGCGTATAAATTTTGGAGGTTTTTACATCGGCATGCCCCTCGCACAAATCTTTCCCAAATCCCTCACGCACCAGACCCATCAACCGAACAGATGTTGAAATATTGGCTGTTCGTTGACCATTGATAGGTATAGCGGCACTCTGATTTTTCCCCGATAAAACGGGATCAAAACGAGAGTGGCCTGAATTTTATATCAGAATCCCAAACACACGTGCTCACATCAGCAACTGTTTCCAGTCACCCGGCCATGAAGCTCTGAGTTCAAGAGGTTTTCCGCTGACAGGATGATCGAACCGTAAACGCCAGGCATGCAACATCAGCCTGCGGCCGCCGAGTGATTTATAGGCGGCAAGTTCATCCCTGTCTGCATATTTGTTGTCGCCAAGGATGGCGTGACCCTCATTCTGGAGCTGAACCCTTAACTGATGGGTGCGCCCGCTGTGCGGATTCAGTGCAATCAGGGCATAGTCGAACCCGTCACGTTCAAACTCGATCATCACCTGGTAATCGGTCACCGACTCCTTACCCTCTTCCGAATCAATCACCATGCGTTCGCCGCCGCGTACGATGCCTTTGGCAAGTTTTGATGTCATACGTCCGGCATGGGCGAAGGGATGGCCGGCAATCAGGGCAAAATACGTTTTCTGCATGTCACGCTCGCGAAATGATTCGGTGAGCGTTCTCAACGATGCCAGATCCTTGGCCATCAGCAGCACACCAGATGTATCACGATCAAGCCTGTGAGCCAGACGCAGCTCGGGCAGGTTACGCAGCTGCTTGAGCGCTTCGATCAGGCCTGCATCATGGCCGGAACCGCCGTGAACCACCATCCCTGCCGGTTTATCCACAGCCAGTAAACACTGATCTTCATACAGAACAGGCAATGCTTCTGCCCTGGAAAGTAATGATGCCGGAATATCAGCAGTAATTTGCTGATCCGGCTCCCTCAGACTGATCGGTAAAAATATCCGGTCACCACTTGCAACACGGGATTCCGGTTTGCAGCGTTTTTTGTTGATCCGCACATTACCTTTGCGAATCAGGCGCAATATCAATGTACGGCGTGAGGAGCCCAGATGGCGCATCAGCACCCGGTCCAGGCGGCTGCCATCTTCGCTGTTATCAATCGTTAACGTATCATTATGATGCATTTTCTTGCCAAACCGCCTTTGCCGGATAGAGTGTCTGCCATATGCAGAGAGCTCCGTGTTTTCCTGCATCGCATAACAATACAACGCACAAGCAATGGTAATGATTTGTAGCCGGGAATCCCAGCCTCCAACAATCGGTATGATAAAATCGGTATGATAAAATCGACAGCAACATACGAAATCGCAACAACGAGAGGCAGGAACAGCATTTACCCCGATACCATGCATGGACGCGAACCTGTTCTGTGGATGCCTCTAACGTTGAGCCTGCATAAATAAACTGCGTTTGATGACTTGAGCTGATACCCCGATAAAACGAGAGCGTCAGCCAATATAATAATTGAATTGTCCTGATTTCACAGCTTCGGAAAAGCCATGCTGTGAAGTATTTGTTGTAAGCAACTGACAGGCTGTTCATACGTTCGATCCTACTATTCACGACAATGGTTTCATTGTTACGTTCGAATCGACAGGTCCCTCAAGCGCCCAAAGGAAGATGGCGTGACTACAAAAAAACGCATGCTTATCAATGCTTTACACGATGAAGAAAGTCGTGTGGCCATTGTTGAAGATGGATATCTGCACGAACTTGATATTGAATCAGCGCACAAAACACAGACCAAAAGCAATATATACCGAGGCAAAATCACCAAGGTCGAGGCAAGCCTGCAGGCTGCATTCGTCGAGTATGGCGCAGCCCGACAGGGTTTTTTACCACTGGGTGAAATTCACCCGGACTACTGGAAAGATGGTGTCGACAAATCCACCAACCCGCGCAACCTGTCCATTCAGGATGTGCTCGAATCCAAACAACAAATTCTGGTTCAGGTTGTCAAAGAAGAACGAGGCAATAAGGGCGCAGCCCTGACAACACATATTTCTCTGGCCGGTCGCTACCTTGTCCTGAGTCCGAATACCTCCCGGGGTGGCATTTCACGCAAACTGTCGGATGAAGAACGGCGCTCGATGAAAGAGATTCTCAAGCAACTGGAAGTACCGGACAATATGGGCTTGATTATCCGCACAGCAGGTAAAGATCAGACACTGGAAGCCCTGCAACGCGACTATAATTATCTGCGTCGCCTGTGGGATGAAATTCGCATTACCAGTGAAACCACCGAATCCCCTGCCCTGATTTATCTCGAGGGTGATCTGGCAACACGCGCTATCCGTGATCACTTCTCCGATGATATTGAGGAGATATGGGTGGATAATCACGAAGTGTATACGCGCACCAAAGCCTTTGTGCATGCCGTGCTGCCGGGTAAGGAAAAGCTGGTCAAATTATACCGGGGCAAGAAGCCGTTGTTCCGTCATTATGGAATTGAATCACAATGCGAAGAAGTCCACGAGCATGAAATCCGCTTGCGTACCGGTGGTTCGATTGTACTTGATCCCACTGAGGCGCTGACCGCCATTGACGTCAATTCGGCTCGCGCCACCAAAGGCAAGCATATTGATGATACGGCGCTGGTCATTAATCTGGAAGCGGCCGAAGAAATTGCACGACAATTACGTATTCGTGATATCGGCGGCCTGATCGTGATCGATTTTATCGATATGGCTAATCGCAAACATGGTCAGCAGGTGGAAGAAGTACTGCGCAAGGCATGTAAACGCGATAAAGCCCGCATTCAATTCGCCCGTATATCGCGCTTTGGCCTGCTGGAAATGTCCCGCCAGCGACTGCACCCGTCTGTACGTGAATCCACTACTGAAGTATGTCCGCGCTGTCAGGGACGCGGTTCGATCCGCACTGTAGATTCGATGGCGCTGCAAATGCTGACGCGCATGGAAGACTGGGCCGAAAGAGGTAAAAAACCGACACTGGTTGTGCAGGTACCATCAGATACCGGCGAATACCTGATGAATAACAAACGCGATCACATCGCCCGTATTGAAGAAGTCTACGAAGTACAGATTACGCTGCAGATTCGTCCCGATCTTGATATCCCTCATTACAGGATCGAGCGCCAGTGGAGTGAAAATAACCAGCAACGCGTTGAAGTGCTTGAAGATACCAGTAAACGTATCAAACCACCGCGCAATGCTAAAAAACTGAAACCGGTCAAACCTATTGTGGGTATTCCGACACCGGCACCAACGCCTGCGATCGAGGAAGAAAAAAAGACCAGCCCTTTGAAATCACTGATTGGCTTTTTGACCGGTCAAAAGAAAAAGAAACCTGTAGAACAGAAAGTGGCACCGGTTGAAGAGCCGCAGAAACAGCAGGAACGCCCGAAACGGCGCAGACGTAGCGGCAACAAAAACCGTCCCCGTGCAACCGGGCAAAAAAGCACTGCTGCTAATACAACCGGAGATAAAGAGCCGCAGCAAAACAACAACGAGCAAAAACAGGTCAAGGTAAAAGAAACGACTACAGCAAATAAAAATAATGCTGATGCCGCACCCGGTGAAGTAAAGAAACGCAGACGCAGACGCAGGCGCAGACGCCCGGCGGCTGCCAATAATGCTGCAACTGCACCAACTCAGGATCAGAAAACGCAAGAGACAGCACCGAAAAGCCCTGCTCCCGAGAACACAGCCAAGAGCGAGTGAACGAAGCAGCATGCAACGAACAACTGAGTTTCACCATTGATGAAGCTCAGGATGGTCAACGCCTCGATACAGTCTTGACCAGACTCAGTGGCCTGAGCCGGAATCATATTCAGCAGTTGCTCAAAAATGAAAATGTCCGGAACCAGGCTGGCAAAACTATCAAGCAAGCCTCGTTACCCGTCAGGGAAAATGAAACCTATCTGTTGAATATTCCAGCCCCGGTGCCACTTAAACTG
>WFUI01000001.1 GCA_015485035.1 Mariprofundus sp. | reverse complement strand
GCTTTGGGGCCGATATAATCTTCGCTGGAAGCGATTTCGCCACGCACGGCAATGTCCAGATTGCTGATGATCGATACCTTGCCGGTGTCCAGCGCCCGGAAATGGCCGGCAACATCAAGATACACCAGCCACGGCGTTCCCGGTTCAAGCTGAGCGTAGCAATCCTGCATTTGCTTTTTGTCGGGAACGGGTGCGCTCGAGGTCCTGTGCAAGACGGCATGGGCAAAGATACCGCGCATCAGAAAATCAAATTTCCCTGCCTTTTTCTGAGGGGTCAGGCCGGTATCTTTATCCTTTTTCAGACGTCGGCCAAGCCAGTATTCGGCTGCTTTCCTGTCTCCGATACGGGCATCGCCATCCTGCAATGGCTCGGCATAGATGCATTTCCGCCAGTTACCATTCTCCAGTAATCGCCAGGCTTTGGCACCGGATGGTGAAAGGGCATCAATGGAAAAACATGATTTCATGAGGCAGCTCTGTCTTCGAACGGTGTGATCACGGGCAAGCCTGTTTGCGGATTCAGGTGCAGGCAGATTTCACCGCGCAACAGACGCAGCAGGTCGTGACCGACCAGTTCATAACGCCAGCCATGCAGGCAGGCCACTTGCGGCGGTTCATCTTTGCAGCGATAGCCCCATGAGGCCAGTTCGGAGAGATCGGATTTATTGGCCAGAATGGATGATGAAATTTCACCTTCTTCTGCTTTCAGGCGCACCAGCGTATCGAGCATCTCCAGTCGCAAATCGGTGCCGGTATGATTGTGGCGGCGAGGTGTTTGTCTGGGCCAGTCTTCTTCCGGTGTATCCATGCCGCGTTGCCAGACCTGAATGATTTCTTCGCCGAAACGTTTGATAAAACCGGCATTGATGCCGCGCATACGCTGCATGGTTTCAAGTGATAAGGAACTGCGACGGGCGATTTCGAGCAGGGCCTCATCTGAGATCATACGGCGGCGCGGGATATCGCGCTGTTTGGCAGCGCGTTCGCGCCATGCTGCCAGTTCGCGCAGGGCAGCGAGATGTTTGCCTTTGAGTTTGGTAACGCCTTTGACACGCCAGAATACCGATGTTTCATCATTATCGTATGTGGCCGGGTTGGTCAGTACACTCTGTTCTTCCTGTAGCCAGCCGGTGCGACCGGTGGCTTCCAGCCGCTCCTGCAAATGTTGATATACCGGCATCAGCCAGATCACGTCATCGGCAGCATAGGTGAGTTGTTTGGGGGTCAGCGGGCGTGTTTTCCAGTTGGTGAATGACTCACCCTTGGGCAGTGCTTTTTTGGTGATACGCTGAACCAGGTTGCCGAAGCCGACCTGTTGCCCGTAGCCGAGCAGGGCGGCAGCGATCTGGGTATCAAACAGCGGCGTAGGCAGGCAACCTGATTCCTTGACGAAAATTTCGATATCCTGCCTGCCGGCATGAAACACCTTCAGAATATCCGGGCTGCAAAGGATATCCCACAGCGGTGACAGATCATCCAGTGCAATCGGATCGACAATCCAGCACTGGCTGTTGCCGTAAATTTGTAACAGGGCAAATTCTGCGTAGTAGGTGCTTTCGCGATGAAATTCGGTATCAACGCATAGCTCATGGCATGCGGACATCTCCTTGCAGGCATTTAGCAGCAGTTCAGGGGTATCAATGTAGATCGTAGAGGACATGGTCGAAGACTAGACGTCATGGCATCCCCTTGAAAGGGATGAATAAGCCTTGCTACCATTGCAAGTTGACCCTCCGGCTACCCGCTATAGAGTGCCTGCGCACTTCGGTTTGCAACAGTGCTGTCTGGCCCGACTCTCTGGCTGAGCGCTAGATTTTCTCAGGGAGATGCTGATTTTATTGCCATTTTGGCAAAAATCAGCCCGCTCAGGCAAAAGCGTCGTTTTGCCTTCGCTTACAAATCAAGCACTTGCGTGCCTGATTTGATTCGCGGCATCATACCGCTCACCCGTCGGCGGCTTTGCCGTCCAATTCATCTATCCTGATGAATTGTGGCAGGCCGTCCGTGGCCTGCGCAGAAGCGCTGAATAAATCAGTGCTTCCCTAAGGTCTGAGTTCAACTTCACCACGAAGGACGAGTATGGTTATTCTTCGTGAGTTTCGTGGTGAATATAGGTTTTAATGAAGGAGAGGGCTAATGCCTAAGGTCTGGATTGCGGACAAAATGAGCAGCCGAGCTGTTGAAGTGTTTAAAGCTCGCGGTATCGATGTGGATTATAAGCCGGGGCTGTCGGATGAAGAGAAACTGGCTATCGCCGGTGATTACGATGCCATTGCCGTGCGTTCATCAACAACCCTGAAGGGTGAGCTGCTGGATGCAGCCAAACGCGTCAAGGTGATCGGTCGAGCCGGCATCGGTGTGGACAATATCGATGTCGAAGGCTGTTCGCGCCGCGGCATTGTGGTTATGAATACACCGTTCGGTAATACGATTACCACGGCTGAGCTGGCCGTATCTCATATTGTAGCCGCTGCCCGTATGATCCCGCAGGCTTCGGCATCGACCAAAGCCGGTAAATGGGAAAAGTCCCGTTTTATGGGTATGGAATTGACCGGTAAAAAAGCCGGTGTGATCGGGGCCGGTAATATCGGTGCGAT